>DATDMO010000454.1:0-3610 GCA_036518755.1 Candidatus Acidiferrales bacterium
CGTCAGCGGCATTTGCATATTGCCCGTTAGTCAAGCCAAGCTGGACCGGCTGCGCCATTTATGGGAACGAACACTTAAAGTCCCGATCAGTCATACGGTGCTCAATGATATCGAGATGGCTCTGCGCTCTTACGTTGCGGCGCAAGACATCCAGTCTCGCATGGCAAACGCGGCAAAAGTTCGCGACTTACTAGCGAAGGTCGAGAGCCACGCAGCGGCAATATGGGGGCTTCTCAGCGACTCGAGTGAGGATGCGCGCACGGCACTCGCTCGACTAGTTTCTCCACTCGATTCCGATTCAATTCTTCCATTTGTGGCGCAGCTGCAAGAGCGGGCTGGCCGGCAAGCTAACAAACTTTCGGCTTTGAGGCGTGGCGCCGATGACAATCCTGCATTCGATGTTTTGATCCACCGACTTGACCGCCTTTGCGACCAAGCCGGGATCAATATCGTGATTGCCTTTAATGAATCCCGAGCCGTCAATGAGCACGGTAACGACGACTATTCGGCCGGCTACGTGTCGCCATATCTCGACTTTTTAATTGAACTGCTTGCGCCCGCCGAATTGTCCGAACACCGCGGGGCTCTGGCCAAAGCAGTTCAGCGTGCGCGTAGAAAAGATATTGTGCTCCCGGAGTCGACGCAGTCCTAGGGCGTGTATTCATAATCCTCCCTGACGCACAGGCGCTTAGATGTCCGCTTTCGTGAGTAAAGCAGACATCTCCGACGCCTGCTCCAACGTCTGCTTATGACCATAGCGGCATTACGGGGCGAATGCCGATCGTCACCAAGCGACCATAAACCTAAGACAAAATTCGATGATCTCACAGGGAGGCAACAATGAGCCGGTTGTTTCTGTCACTGCTCGCATCCACGGCGCTGTCTGTGGTGGGCGCGTTACCCGCGATGGCCCAGCAAACCACAGGCACTCCCGGAGCACCCAGCGCCACGACTACGATTGATGGAAATTACCTGCCGCCGCCACCGCCGCCGTTCGGTGGTGAGATTGGTCTCGATACCAAAGACTCCAAGCCATATTGGCCAGCGCAAGTCGTGCCTCCCAAGGGGGCGCCCAACATACTGCTCATCATGACCGACGACGCCGGCTATGGCGTTTCAGGCACTTTCGGCGGGGTCATTCCAACGCCCGCGCTCGATCGGGTCGCCAGCATGGGCTTGCGCTATACGCAGTTCCACTCCACCGCGCTCTGCTCGCCAACCCGTGCGGCGCTCATCACCGGCCGCAATCACCATTCGGTTGGTTACGGTGTGGTTTCGGAGCAGGCGACGGGTTACCCCGGCTATGACTCTATTATCGGTTTGGACAATGCCACCGTTGCTGAGATCCTGAAAGAGAACGGGTACGCCACATCTTGGTTTGGCAAGGAACACAACACGCCGAGCTTCCAGTACAGTTTGGCGGGTCCGTTCGACCAATGGCCCGTAGGGATGGGTTTCGAATATTTCTACGGGTTCATGGGCGGGGAGACGGACCAGTGGACGCCCTACCTTTTTCGAAATACCACCCAGATTTTCCCTTGGGTTGGTAAGCCGGGCTGGAACCTCACCACCGGAATGGCCGATGACGCCATCGAATACTTAAAGACGCTGAACGCATCAGCACCGGATAAACCGTTCTTCCTCTATTACGTGCCCGGCGGCACGCACGCACCGCACCAACCCACACCCGAGTGGATCGACAAGATCCACAACATGCATTTGTTCGATAACGGTTGGAATGCCTTGCGCGACACGATCTTCGCCAACCAGAAGCGGCTCGGCGTAATCCCTGCAAGTACGCAGCTCACCCCCTGGCCTGACGACCTGCCGAAATGGGATACGCTCGACGCCGACAGCAAGAAACTCTTCACGAGGCAGGCGGAAGTGTTTGGGGCCTACGTGGCCTATACCGACCACGAGATCGGTCGCGTCATCCAAGAGGTGGCGGACGAGGGCAAACTCGACAACACGCTCATCATCTACATCGAAGGCGACAACGGCACCAGCGCCGAGGGCTCATTGCTCGGCACGCCTTTCGATCTGACTGCACTCCAAGCCATCAATATTCCGGTCGCGGATCAGTTGAAGTTCTACGACGTCTGGGGATCGGACAAGACCGAACCGCACATGGCCGTGGCATGGTCGTGGGCTTTTGATACCCCGTTCAAATGGACGAAGCAGGTGGCCTCGCACTTTGGCGGCACACGCCAGGGCATGGCGATTGCTTGGCCGAACCGTATCAAGGATGCGGGCGGCATCCGCAATCAGTTCCACCACATGATCGACATCGTACCGACCGTCCTCGAAGTGACCGGCATCCCAGCGCCGGCAATGGTCAACGGCATCGCCCAGAAACCGATCGAAGGCGTGAGCATGGCCTACACCTTCGATAAGGCGAACTCCGACGCGCCCTCGAAACGTGACACGCAATATTTCGAGATGTTCGGCAATCGTGCCATCTATCATGACGGCTGGATCGCTTGTACCACGCCGCCGGCACCGCCGTGGTTGTTGGGCACGGTTAAGATGCCCGATGTGGTCAATGGCTACAAATGGGAACTTTACAACATCGCCGAGGACTATTCGGAGAACAACGACCTCGCTGCCACGATGCCCGATAAGCTACGCGAGATGCAGGAGCTGTTTTATGTCGAGGCGTCGAAATACAATGTGTTCCCGCTCGACAACACGATCCTTGAGCGCATTCTCACGCCTCGGCCGAGTGCAACGGCCGGACGTACCCTCTTCGCCTATTCGGGTCCGGTGACAGGTATCGATCCCAGCAACGCCCCGAACATTCTGAACCACTCCTACACTGTCACTGCCGACGTGGAGACTTCGCAGGGCGGTGATGATGGCGTAGTTGTCACCGAAGGCGGCGGCTTCGGCGGGTTCGGCCTTTACTTACTCAAGGGCAAACCTGTGTTCCTCTATAACCTCCTCAACCTTGAACGCTTCCGTTGGCAAGGCGAAGACGCGCTGGCGCCGGGCAAACACACCATCGTGTTCGACTTCAAATCGGACGGGCCCGGCTTCGGCAAGGGCGGCACAGGAGTGCTCAGGGTGGACGGCAAGGAAGTCGCCAATCAGAAGATCCCGCACACCATTCCGTTCCTCATGACCCTGGGCGAGACCTTCGACATCGGTTCGGACACGCGTACGTCAGTGGACGACGGCGATTACCAGGTGCCGTTCGCGTTTACGGGAAAAGTCGAAAACGTTTCGGTCCAACTGAACTAAGGTAGCTGGTGCTGGCTGGTTAGCGTGCCCACTGGCGTTTGACGCGCGTGGCTCAAAGCGCACGCCAATGTCCGCTTATGGCACTTTTCGGACATCTCGCCTGCACTGACGAATGTCCGCTATGCGGGGTAAGGCAGACATAAAGCGATGCTGTGGAGAGAGTCCGCTTTTGACCCATATCGGACATCAGTGGGGCACTAGGCGGACCAAAAAGGGTTTCTGGGCGTTTCATTTTACACTCTCAGTTTCGACATTTCTGAAACGGGTCATGAACACAGTTCCGGCTGTTCGCCTTTATGGCAAGCGTGGGTCGCCCCAAGCGTACGCCATTCGCGATTTTCTCCAGCGAAGCGACATACCCTTCGAATGG
>DATDMO010000455.1:0-2159 GCA_036518755.1 Candidatus Acidiferrales bacterium
ACGCTATCACCAGCCGCATGAAGATCATGGCCAAGCTGGACATCGCGGAAAAGCGCCTGCCGCAAGACGGGCGCATCATGATCAAGTACAAGGCGGAAGGGAAGAGAAAGGAATTGGACTTCCGCGTCTCCACGGTTCCGACACTTTACGGCGAAAAGATCGTCTTGCGGTTGCTGGACAAGGAAAACCTGCGCCTGGATATGACCAAGCTCGGTTTCGAAGCGCAGTCCCTCGAAAAATTCCAGCGCAACATTATGAAGCCGTACGGCATGGTGCTGGTTACCGGGCCCACGGGTTCCGGAAAAACGAACACGCTGTACTCTTCCGTCGCCACGTTGAACACCGTGGATACCAACATCATGACCGCTGAAGATCCGGTCGAGTTTCAGTTGGGTGGAATCAACCAGGTGCAGATGAAAGAACAGATTGGCTTGAACTTCGCTGCCGCTCTGCGCGCCTTCCTCCGGCAGGACCCCAACATCATTCTTGTCGGCGAGATCCGCGACTTTGAAACGGCGGAAATCGGCGTGAAAGCCGCGCTGACGGGCCACTTGGTGCTTTCGACCCTGCACACGAACGACGCGCCGTCGACGATCAGCCGCTTGATGAACATGGGCATCGAACCCTTTCTCGTGGCCACCTCCGTAAACCTGATTTGCGCACAGCGCCTGGTACGGCGAATCTGCTCGAATTGCAAGGAAGAACTGCAGGTCCCGGAACAGGCGCTGATTGATGCAGGCTATACGCCCGAGGAAGCAAAGACCACCAAGATTTACCACGGCAAAGGCTGTACGACCTGCGGCAAACGCGGCTATAAGGGCCGCACCGGCTTATACGAAGTCATGGAAATTAACGACGAGCTGCGCGAACTGATTCTCGTCGGAGCTTCCGCATTGGAATTGAAGAAGAAAGCAATCGAGCAGGGAATGATCACGTTGCGCCGCAGCGGCCTGCTCAAGGTGGCGCTAGGACAGACCACGATGGAAGAAGTCCTACGCGAAACGGTTCTATAGAATTGAGGATGACGGATGGCCGGAATTACGCTGAGTGAATTGCTGAAGAAGATGATCGAGATGGGGGGAAGCGACCTCCATATCACTACGAACAGCGCCCCGCGCGTGCGCGTTCACGGGAAACTCCGCCCGCTGGATATGCCGCCGCTTACCGCCGCGGATACCAAGTCTCTGGCCTACAGCGTGTTGACCGACGCGCAAAAGCATCGTTTTGAAGAGAATCTGGAGTTGGACTTTTCCTTCGGCCTGAAGAACCTGGCCCGTTTCCGCGGAAATTGCTTCAACCAGCGCGGCGCCGTGGGCGCAGTGTTCCGCACCATTCCCTGGGATATCAAGGGATTTGACGCTCTCGGCCTCCCTGCCGTCGTGAAGGGTCTTTGCGATAAGCCCCGCGGGCTCGTCCTCGTCACCGGTCCAACCGGCTCCGGAAAATCCACAACGCTTGCCGCCATGCTCGACAAAATCAACAGCGAGCGCGATGAGCACATGATCACCATCGAGGATCCCATCGAATTCCTCCACAACCACAAGCGGTGCCTGGTGAATCAGCGCGAAGTCCACGCGGATACGCATTCCTTCTCAAACTCGCTTCGCGCGGCGCTGCGCGAAGACCCGGACGTCGTGCTCATCGGCGAAATGCGCGACCTGGAAACCATCGAATCGGCGCTGCGTATCGCCGAGACCGGTCACTTGACTTTTGCGACGCTGCACACCAACTCGGCGTCCTCGACGATCAACCGTATTATCGACGTCTTTCCGGCGCACCAGCAGCCGCAGATTCGCGCGCAGCTCTCCTTGGTGCTCGAAGGGATCCTCTGTCAGGCTCTTCTGCCTCGCGCCGATGGCCGTGGCCGCGCCATGATTATGGAGATCCTCATACCGACCCCGGCTATCCGCAACCTGGTCCGCGAAGACAAGATCCACCAGATTTATTCTGCGATGCAGACGGGCACCGGGCAAACCGGTATGCAGACTTTCAACCAGGGGCTGGCCAACGCTTATTTTTCGAAGTTGGTTACCTTGGACCTCGCGCTTTCTCGTTCATCGAACCCCGATGAACTGCAGGACATGATTAACCGCGGAGTGGCAACTACGGGCAATGGGGCAAAGGCGCCGGCGCCAGCGAGGCGTTAGGGATTGGCTGAG
>DATDMO010000456.1:0-6346 GCA_036518755.1 Candidatus Acidiferrales bacterium
CATCGATCTACGGTCTGCTGTATCTTTGCTTTGCATTACTCGCTGGGGTGGCTTTCGCGATCGGCATCGGCCTTGTATCGGGACGTCAGACCGGCAGCGCTATCAGGGGTTACAGCGCGCTATTGCTCTCGATGATTCTGCTATGGACCTATATTCATGCCATGCAGTACATCGTGATCTGGGCCGGAGATCTTCCCGATGAGGTGGTCTGGTATATCAAGCGATCATCGGATGGGTGGCAATTCGTGCTGGCGTTCATTGCGATAGGCCAGTTTGTATTCCCGTTCTTTGCATTGCTCAGCGAACGGGTACGAAGTGATCGACGATGGCTGTTGGCCTTGTGCGGTGTGACCGTCTTGATGCGCTGCTGGGAAGCCGCCATCCTGATCTTGCCGGCCGCATCTCAGATCGCGTCCCTGGCTGTGGGCCTCATGTTGCCGGCCTCGTTGACGTTTGTCGGCGTCATTCTGTGGTGGGGGTTTGCGATCGCGCTTTCAAATGATCGAAGGTTGTTCGGCCCCGTCGGGCGGCGTGCTCGCGCCGAAGCAACAGCCCGATGAGCAGGGTCAGAACGGCAATGCTCGTCCCGCCCCACGCCGCCAGCAGTCGTCCTATGGCGACGGAATAGGTGCCGCTTACCGGATCATAGCCGTAGCACAGCAAGCGGATGTGGTCGGCCCATGTTCCAATGCTGCCCTTGCTGGCATCGATAATCGCAAGCCGAAGGTCGAGGGGATCGACGGCCAGACCGGGGAGTGCACGCGCCAGCCGGCCATCGGGCGCGATCACGAAAGCCGCAAGCGGGTGCGCAAACTGATCTGCGTTGCGATCATAGATGAACGATAGTCCCAACGCCTTGGCGAGCGCGTCGATTGCTTCGGAGTCTCCCCTCAGGAAATAAGAAGCGGCTGAATTTTCGTTATCTCGTCCCACTTGCGCTAGCTTCATGCTGGCCGCGTCCGCCGCCGTGTCTTTCGGATCTAGTCCAACCACGATCAAGCGGAAGTCTTCTCCTGCACGTAACCCGCTCTGGGCAAGGGCGTCCGAAACGATGGAGATCACAGGCCCGCAAAGCGTCTTGCAGGTGTAATCGGCGAGAACCCAGACGCTCGGTTTTTGTCCCAACCAAAATCGCAAAGGCTTCGAAATGTCATCTTCGCCCTGCAGCGGTAAATTGAGAGGAAGTGTCGCTTGAACAGGCGGCGCTGCGGCCACTTCCTTGAGGTCGCGCTGAGTGACAGCCGCATGAAGGGGAACAGCGGCGCCGATCACAGCTGCTAGCGTTGCGATCGCGACCAGTCGTGTCACTCGATCCTCGCGAATGGAGTTTTGGCGCCGGTCTGAACATCCGCGGATTGCTGAAAGTTCCTACGAGCGGAGCGCGGTGGCAGGCGGCCGCTGAGGAAAGTGCGAGATGAGGCGGCGGCAAACAGCTAAAAGCCGTGGCAGGCCGCTGCCCGGACGTTGAAAACTCGTCCTAAGACATTGATTTTATTGGCGCTCCCTAGCGGAATCGAACCGCTCTCTCCACCGTGAAAGGGTGGCGTCCTAACCGATAGACGAAGGGAGCCAAAGCGCTTGCGCCACTGGCGGCCGGGGCCGCTCGCGGTATCGCCGCTTCACTTTAGACCGAAACCAAATTGGACCGTTTAATCAATGCATTGGAGCTGCATTGCTGCCTGGTCCACCACCCCGCGGCAAGGCGCCTCGTGGCGGCGGGCGAACGTATAGTGGCGTTTGCGCGGCCGGGCAAGCCGCGCGAAAGCCGACCTCGCCGATAAAATGAAGTTCGCTGGCGGGCGATAACGCGTGAAATCAGAACATCCCAACGCCTTCACGACAGCGGTGGCGCGATGAAATGGACAAAGCCCGGGCGGCCGCTGAATTGGGCAAACCAGCGCTCGAGGTTTGCAAAACTTGGCTTGCTGATGCCTTCGACGCCAAACCAGCGTCTTGCGTAGGCGCCAAGCGCGATGTCCGCCAGCGTGAAATCGTCGCCTTCGATGAAGCGTCGCGCCGACAATTGAGCATCGACGATGCGCCACTGCTCGGCCTCGGCGTCTGCATCCTTTTGGATCGCGGCCATGTCGCGTTGCTCGGGCGGGGTTCGCACCAGTGCCCAGAACACTGGACGATCGACTGGCTGCAACGTCGACAGGGTCCAATCCAGCCAGCGATCCACGCCCGCGCGCACCTTCGGCGTCTGCGGGTAGAGCGATGATTGCGGCCTGTAGGCGCGGACCAGGTATCGCATGATCGAATTGGATTCCCACAACACGAAGTCACCCTCGACGAGTGTGGGCACGCGACCATTGGGATTCATCGCAAGATATTCCGGCTCGTGATTCCTGCCGAACGTCATGCCGGCATCGATCCGTTCATACGCAAGATCGAGCTCGCACAGGCACCAAAGTACTTTCTGAACATTGACCGAGTTGGGCCGGCCCCAAATCGTGATTCGAGTTTTTGCGCTGCTGGACACGCTGTTCGCTCCACCGTCTGATGGGCGGGGTAATAACTCAATTTCTGGAAAAAAGCAGCCTGTGACCCTTCCGCTATTGCGGCTCCGAAACATGAAAAATCAGGCTCGCGACGAACGCGGCCTGATTTCGCAATGTGTTGATCGTGCGGCTTCAGTGTCCGAAGAACAACCACAACAGGATGATCACCGGAATTGGCACACCGAGAAGCCAGAGCAAAATGCCTCGTCCCATTCTCGCCTCCTTCATGTTAAACAGGCAACGCCAAAGAGCGCGCGATGTTCCGCCAGGTCAGAGAGGCCAGGGTTACGAATGCGATCAGAGGTATTGGTTTCTTACCAATGGCCGGTATTGGGCATCGAGGCCCACGGCTCTGCGGCAGGTTTTGCATCACCCTTTTGCAAGAGCTCGACCGAGTGCAGATCAGGCGAACGGACGAAAGCCATCTGCCCATCGCGGGGTGGGCGGTTGATTGTGACGCCCATTTTCATCAGCCGCTCGCAGGTCGCATAGATGTCGTCGACTTCGTATGCGAGATGACCGAAATGGCGATCCTCACCGTATTTTTCTTCGTCCCAATTGTAGGTGAGTTCGACCAGCGGTGCGCCGCGCCCTTTGGACGTCTTCAACAGCCCTTCGTCTTCCGGAGCGCACAGGAAAACCAATGTGAATCTTCCCTTCTCGTTGTCGACGCGTCGAACCTCCTTCAATCCCAATGCGTCCTGAAAAAATTTAAGTGCGGTATCGAGATTGCGTACGCGCAGCATCGTATGAAGATATCGCATGCTTCCTCTGCTCCCTGACAAGATGTCAAAGTTATTTCTCGGTTTGTGGAGAACTCAATAGCAGCAAAATTCTCACGAGGGCAGGGGTATTGCAGCTTGGCCGGCCGGAACTAATCGCCTCTCTTCCCTTTGATTCCCGGAGAAAGTGATGCGCGATGGATCAAGAACCTTATCCGGCCGAGAAAGCGCGTGGAGGCGAAATCATACTCAAAACGCCGGCTCGCCGGGCGATCTTCGTAGGCGGGCTGATCGGCGCTGTGCTGCTGATTATCATTTTGTTCCTTATCAGATGAGGCGTTCCCAAGTTCACTGAACTTTATTAAAAGGTTTCGCCGGAACGATAGGTTGTCGCGGATGTTTCTCCCCACGTCTGTCGATGGAGAAACAGTATGTCCAGAATCGGTATTCTTGGGGCCACCGCCCTGTCTCTCTCGCTGGCTGTTGCAGCTCCCGCATTGGCTCAGCAGCAGGTGCGCGGGAGCGGCGGAGCGGTCGCGGGCGTTCAGGCTGGTAGCGTGCGTGCCAGCGGCACCGCAACGGCGGGCGCGCAAGCGAATTTCCGTGGCGCTCGAGCGAACATAGCGGCACCGAACGTCACCGTGCGAACACCGAATGTTACCGCGCGAACAACGAACGTTGCCGCAACTGGCGGGGAACGATTCGCGCAGCGCGGATTCCGGCAAGGTGAGTTCCGCGGCGATCGCGACCGTGGTTTCGGCACGGGTGCGGGATTTGCCGCGGGCGTTGTTGCAGGTAGCGCGTTGGGCTACGGAGCAGCCTACGGCTACGATCCCTACTGGTATGGCGACGACTATGCCTACTATGATGGCGGTTACGATGTCGGATATCCGGTCGTTGCTGAAGGTCCGGTCGTAGCTGAAGGACCTGTCGTGGCCGGAGACGCCTCGTACTGCGCGCAGCGCTATCGGTCCTACGATCCAGCCACAGGCACTTACCTCGGCTTCGACGGGTTGAGGCATCCCTGTCCGTAAATGCAGGAAGGATAAAGAAGGAGAGCGGCTCGCTTGAGCCGCTCTTTTTCTGCGCCGACTTTCGCCGGCCTATTTTCGCGAACCGGCGAGATGGATCTTCAGAGAGTCCCGGTTCCGATAGCGAACTGAAAAAGTTCCGTCCGCGCTCGGAACAAGTTCGTCGTTAGCCGCAGAATCGCTCCGGTAGCACCCAGTTCCATCCGCAACCATCGGAAAATTTCTGCGTTGTCAATCGGTAAGCTGGAAGGAGGAAAGCATGAAGAAAACGCTGGCAATTCTGGCAACCGTTGCGACCGTCAGCGCGACCGCTGTTAGCGCGCCGGCAGAAGCGCACCGATTTGGCGTTGGCCCCGGACTAGCCTTCGGCCTTGCGGCTGGCGCGCTCACGGCTGGAGCCTTAGGGGCGTACGGCTATTACGGCCCTGATTACGGATACGCTCGATATTACGGGCCGGCTTATGCCTATGGCTACGGCCCCGCTTACGGCTATTACGGCGGCCCGTATTGGCATCGCCATCACTGGCACCGCTACTAACAAGTAGTAGTCCGAGAAGAAGCCCGGAACTTGGTTCCGGGCTTTTTGCTGTTCTTTGCTTTGTGAAGTTTCGAGCTTGCCAGGAGAACATCGCCGCTATCGAGGCGAGCGGGCGATATCCGTTGGATGACGGACACCGTTCACGCGAGCCAAGCGGTACGCGTTCAAGCACGCGGTGCAAACTGTCGGGGCGAGCGCGCGTTTTCCAGCAACGTCGTGCAGTATTCTTCCCGCTCTCTTTTGAACTTTTCCTGAATAGCTTTGAAATCTGCTACGCGCGCAGCGATCACTTCCCGCTCACGATCGAGGCGCTGGTTCTTTTCCATCATGGCCTTCCGTTTTGATTCGTCACCCGGCCTGCATAGGCGTGTGGAATTGAGGCGCGAATTTGGATGCGGCTTTGCAAGCGTTTGATTGTGGATAAGACATGGTTTCAATTTGGGCCCGGGCCATTGTCGAACGTGCTATGCTTCGCCTGGCTGAACGAACGTGCGGGAAGTCGGCGTGATTACTTCAGACATTCGCAATGCTGTTGACCAACTCGGTGAGATGATCGCTGCGGCATCGGTGATCGTTCCATTTACGGGAGCGGGAATCTCGACGGAGTGCGGCATTCCGGATTTTCGTTCGCCCGGGGGCCTGTGGAGTCGGCATCGACCGATCCCTTTCGATGAATTCGTTGTCAGTGCAGAGGCCCGCGATGAGGCCTGGCGGCGGCGTTTCGCCATGCAGCCGACGTTTGCCGCGGCAAAACCGGGGCGCGGCCATCGCGCGCTGGCTTCCCTTTACCGTGTGGGCAAAATCCCGGCCGTCATTACACAGAATATTGATAATCTGCATCAGGCATCAGGCTTCGCCGAAGATCACGTGATCGAGCTTCATGGCAATACGACTTATGCGCGTTGCATCGGATGTGGTCAGGCCTTTGATCTCCAATGGGTCAAAGAGCGGTTTGATTCCACAGGCCGCGCGCCCGGTTGCAGTTCTTGCGACGAGCCGGTGAAAACGGCGACCATTTCGTTTGGTCAGGCGATGCCCGAAGAGGCGATGCAGCGGGCCACTGAACTTGCCCAGGAATGCGATCTGTTTATCGCGATCGGGTCGTCGCTGGTGGTTTGGCCTGCGGCTGGCTTTCCACTACTTGCAAAAAATTCCGGCGCGCACCTCGTCATCATCAACAACGAACCCACCGAGCAGGATGACATCGCCGACCTGGTGATCCGGAACGACATCGGGGAAACCCTCAGCCCGTTCGTAGGCAATTGATGCCCGGTTGATTCGCGGCTGTGCAAGGCTGTTCATAGGTTCCGGAAGAATCGTTTTTTGTCTATGCGCCGTAATCGAGAGTGTTATCTTTCGCATTGGGAGATTCGCGTGGCGTCATGAACTTTGATTCATGTTGCCATGCCGCCGCCGATGGCGGGACGTTGATCAGGTGTGGGGTTCCGGGGTCATGGGGTCGGACGGATTTGAGTCCAAGAAGCTCGGGGGAGGGCCATCCACCGGGTCGGGGCCAAGCAGGCCCGGTGGGTTTTCAGCCAGCAGTCAGCGTGA
>DATDMO010000457.1:0-8696 GCA_036518755.1 Candidatus Acidiferrales bacterium
GAGCCTGCAAATCTCCTATGACCAATATGAGCGCGACGATGTCCTCGGAGATAAGCGCCGAACGCTGGATATGAATTTTCAGGATCGTTTTGCTTGGGGACAGCGGCAAGACCTCACGTGGGGCTTCGAGTATCGCCGCTCGGCATCGCGCGCGCGGGGTTCGTTTTTTCTTTCGTTTGTCCCGCCCGCGGTGAGCATGCAACTTTTTAGCTCCTTCCTACAGGACGAGATAGCCATTTTACCTGACCGGCTATACCTGACCGTGGGCACCAAGCTCGAAGACAACCATTACACCGGCTTCGCAGCCATGCCCTCAATACGAGTGGCATTTATTCCCAGCGCCAACCGGACGATCTGGGCCGCAATCTCCAGGGTGGACAGAACACCCGCCGAAACCGACACTTCTCTGCTTTTAAATATTGGCGAGCTCCCTTCGTCCGGAGGGCCTCCCACGCTTTTGAGGTTTATGGGCAATCCGCACTTCCAGGATGAGGTATCGACCGCCTACGAAGCGGGATTTCGCACGGCAGTCGCCAAGCGCCTGACTTTGGACCTCAGCGCCTACTATGGGGACTACGACAACCAGCAAACCATCGAGCCGGCCGCGCCCTTCTTTGAGAACTCGCCTTCACCGCCACACTTAGTCGTGCCCTTCCGATACGCGAACCTCATGCACGGCGAAACCCACGGTCTGGAGGCTTCTGCGAACTGGAAGCCTGCTGCCCGCTGGGCACTAAGTACGGGATACGCCTTCGAGCAGATACACATGCACCCGGCGCCCTCAAGCCAAGACACGACTTCGGCCGGCGAAGCTGAAGGAAGCAGCCCCGTCCACTCGGCCCAACTGCGATCGAGCATTCTTTTGTGGCGCAACGTGAACTGGGATACCTCAGCCTATTTCGTAGATCGCTTGGTGGATCCGACAACGCCCTCTTATACGAGAGTCGATACTCAACTGTGGTTCCCGCTTGGCGAGCGCGGTTCGCTCAGCTTGGTAGGACAAAACCTCGTTCACGACCACCATCAAGAGTTCACTGATTCGACCGGCAGCGCGATCCCAACTTTGGTGAAGCGCAGTGCGTACGCCAAGTTTACTTGGCAATTTTGATTGCTGGAGCCGAGCCATTGCACCGTGCGCGTATCAGGAGACAGAGTGAATCGAGCGCCGGGCTCTCGCGAGTTTTCCCGCTTCTGTATCCAGCTGCGTTTGGCGCGATCTCTATCCTGTTCTTCTTTGCGGCTGCGTCACAACCGGTTGGAGCCCAGTCCCAAAGTGCCGGCGAATATGAAGTCAAGGCGGCCTTCCTCTACAATTTTGCGAAATTCATCGACTGGCCCAACGGCAGTTTCTCCGATCCCAGCGCTCCCTTCGCAATCTGTGTGCTGGGCCTTGACCCCTTTGGGCACACCCTTGACGATGCCCTGCAGGGGAAAATGATCGGGAGCCACCCCGTCACTCTCGCCCGCCTTCAGGACGCTACCGAGGCCAAGCGCTGCCAGATGGTTTTCGTCAGTTCGTCCGAACGTCGGCGCCTGCCCGAAATTGAGGATGAGTTGCGCGGCTCCAACGTCCTACTGGTCGGAGAGTTCCCTGGCTTTGCCGGCGCCGGCGGCGCTCTCCAATTCATCATCGAGGAAAACCGGGTGCGCTTCCTGATCAACACCGACGCCGCCCAGCGGGCTGGCCTGCGCCTGAGTTCGAAGCTCCTATCAGTGGCCAGAGTTGTACACGATTCGTCGGGCAAAAGCTGACATGAGAATGCCTCACGGACGGTCCATTGGGCAAAAACTCACGCGCATCATCCTGATCAGCTGCGGAACCACCATTTTGATGGCGTGCACCGCCCTGGCCGCATATGAATTCGTCACCGGCCGAAGAGATCTCACAAGAATCCTGATCCAAACGGGGGACACTACCGGCGCCAACACCACGGCCGCGCTTTCCTTCGGTGATGCAGATTCTGCTCGCGAAACCCTAAGCTCGCTGGGAGTGCAGAATCACATCGTCCAAGCATGTATTTACACACGTGATGGCACGATTTTCGCAACGTACGCGCGTTCCGGTTCCCACCTCAATGCTTGGCCGCCGGTTCCGGGCCCGGACGGAATCGCGAGTATCCCCGGGCATATCGTTCTATTCCAGCCGATTTGGCTCAACGGAGAACGAATCGGAACAATCTATTTGGACTCTGATACGGCGGAGCTGTACACGCGGGAGTGGCACTTCGCTGAAATTGCCGTCCTCGTGGTTCTGGCCTCGTTTGTCACGGCATACCTGCTCGCCGCGCGCCTGCAGCGCACCATTTCGGAACCGGTCCGCGAACTCGCCCAGACCGTTTCCGCGGTTTCGCTTGGGAAAGACTACTCCGTCCGGGCCACCAAGCGTGGCGAGGATGAGGTTGGGTCTCTCGTTGACGGATTCAACGAAATGCTGGACCGAATTCACGAGCGCGAAAGGGCCCTGCAATCAGCGCGCGACGATCTCGAGGTCAGGGTAAGCGAACGCACATCCGAATTGCAGAAGGAAATTGCGGAAAGAAAGAACACGGAACAGAAACTCGAGGAGCGTACCGCCTTTTTCAACTCTCTCATCGAGAATACCCCGATTGCCATCGTCGCCGTTGGGATCGACGATATCGTGCAATTCTGTAACCCGGCATTTGAAAACATCTTCGGCTATCGTCAGGCCGACGTTATTGGCAAGTCCTTACTGGGCTTGATCACCAACGCGGAGATTTTCTCCGAGGTGTCGGCCAATCGAGAAGAATTGTGGGGAGGAAAGATTATCCACACCGTATCTAAGCGGAAGCGGAGCGACGGCAGCTTGATCGACGTCGAGGCCTTCTCCGTGCCCTTAGGGCCCACAGGGCATCGTACCGGGGCCGTCATGCAGTATCAGGACATTACCGTGCGGAAGCGTGCTGAAGAGGCGCTGGTTCGCGCGAAGGATGCTGCGGAAGCTGCCAGCCGCGCCAAAAGCGAATTCCTGGCTAACATGAGCCACGAAATTCGTACTCCGATGAACGGCATCATCGGCATGACCGAGCTTACCCTTGATACCGTGCTGACGGCCGAGCAACGGGACTATCTCGGCCTCGTACAGGCTTCCGCCGATTCCCTTCTTAAACTTATCAACGACATTCTGGATTTCTCGAAAATCGAAGCCGGGAAAGTCGATATCGAAAAAATCGAATTCCATTTCCAGCAGAGTCTGGACGAAACGCTAAAGTCTCTTGTCCTTCGCGCCCGTCAAAAAGACGTGGAGTTATCTTGGTGCGTTGGGCCTGGAATTCCCAAGTATCTGAAGGGCGACGTGGGCCGGCTCCGCCAGGTCATCGTGAACCTTGTGGGAAACGCGGTGAAATTCACGAAGCGCGGGGAGATTGAAGTCCGCGTCGAAGTCGAATCGGAAAGCGAGACTGGGGTCATGCTCCACTTCCAGGTGCGCGACTCGGGGATCGGAATTCCAGAAGAAAAGCAACGGATGATCTTCGATGCCTTCACACAGGTGGATAGCTCAACCACTCGAAACTATGGGGGCACGGGACTAGGGCTTGCCATCACCTCGCGGCTCGTCCAGTTGATGGGTGGAAAGATTTGGGTGGAAAGTGAGCTCGGCCGAGGCAGCATTTTCCATTTCACGAGCCAATTTGAATGTATCAGCGCCGGGGAGCAAGCGGCCGAATCAGAGGACCCGGAAACAATTCCGGGTTTGCCATCCGCTGCTCCTGCACCGAGCACGCCCCAAACCGCCCAGGGGACCAAGATTCTGCTCGCTGAGGACAATGCCGTTAACCGAAGGCTGGCTATGGCGCTGCTTCAGAAGCGGGGCTACGACATCTCAGCCACCGGAAATGGCCAAGAGGCCTTAGATGCCCTGGAACGTGAGAATTTCGATTTGGTTCTCATGGACGTGCAAATGCCCGTGCTCGATGGTCTTGACGCCATTCGCGCTATTCGCGCTAAAGAGCAAAGTTCCGGTTCACATCTGCCGATCATAGCTCTGACGGCACACGCCATGAAGGGAGATCGCGAGCGTTGCCTGGCCGCAGGAGCCGATGATTACGTGACCAAGCCCATCCGAACACCCGACCTTCTCGCGGCAATCGACCGCGCGACGAACACTAAAGCCAGCCCCACCAGCACGGCGCCGCCGGCGCCGCCATCGCATTCTGCCGGCCCACCCGTACTCGACTTCGCGGCGGCATTAGAGCGCGTCGATGGCGACCGCGAGCTCCTGGAAAATCTCATGGGAATGTTTGCCGGTGAATGTCCCCGTGACATCGCTGAAATCCGCAAGTCGCTTGAGGCCCGCGATATGGGGCAGCTCGAACGTCTGGCACATACTCTGAAAGGGGCGTCCTCGAGTCTCGCCGCCGGCCGGGTTGCCGATGCCGCGTTCGCGCTCGAGAAGCAAGCGCGCACTCGTGAAGCGGGCAATGCGGAGCAATTGCTGGAAATCTTGGTCGGCGAAATAAACCGCCTGTTACCCGAAATCGAGGCGTTTTGCCGAAAGGTGGCGCCCTGAGCGCGACCAAACTCTCGGAGTAGGCCACAGCATGAGCGACGATAGGAAGGTCAGAAACCGAGTTCTGATCGCGGACGACGATCCGTTCTCGCGCCGCATGCTGGAGGCGCTCCTCACCAAGTCTGGATATCGCGTGGTGACCGCCATCGATGGCGTGGAGGCTCTAAAGATCCTCGCTGCGGAAGGGTCTCCGCCGCTCGCAGTTTTGGACTGGATGATGCCGGGCTTGGAAGGTCCCCAGGTCTGCGAGCGCGTGCGGGCACTCCCGGATCGGCCTTACGTCTACATCCTCTTGCTCACCGCTCGTAACGAGAAACAGGATCTCCTGAACGGGCTCCAATCGGGGGCGGACGACTATCTCACGAAACCCTTTGACGCACAGGAGCTTCGCGCGCGCCTGCATGTCGGGCAGCGCATCCTCGACCTGCAGGATAGCCTGATTGCCGCGCGGGAAGAGATGCGCTTCCATGCCACTCACGACTTGTTGACGGGGATCGATAATCGCTCGGCGGTGATCGAGGCCATGAATCGGGAGTCGTCCCGTCAACTACGCGAAGGAGGAGCGTTTGGGGTCGTTCTGCTGGACTTGGACCACTTCAAACGCGTCAATGATACTTTGGGACATCTCGCCGGCGACGCGGTTCTAAAACAGGCGGCGCTGCGGATGAAGCAAGCCGTTCGTCCCTACGATACCGTGGGGCGCTGGGGCGGCGAGGAGTTTCTTGTGGTCGTGCCCTCGTCGGATGCGGCGGGAACTCTGGCTTTGGCGGAAAGAGTCCGCGAGGCGATCCAGTCCACGCCAATAGCTACTCAGGCCGACGGTGTGCGCGTAACCGCAAGCTGCGGCGTGGCGGCCAGCACCGAGGGCAATCGGCTCGATCCCCAAACCTTGCTCCGTCTGGCCGATGAGGCGTTGTATCGCGCAAAGGAACGCGGACGCAATCGCTCCGAGCCTGCGGCGTACGATGACGTGGTTCAGTCCGCCCTCGCGCCGGCTGCGGCGCCGGTAAAGTCTCTCTAGTGTTCGCCGGTTCGGGTGATGCCGTCTGTCTTCCGAAAACCTCCCCACTCGCAGCCTCGCCCTCCACCTGCTATGATTCCGATGTAGGAGAGCCTGAAAAAATGTCGGAACCAACTAAAGAGGAGTTACTGGCTCGTATTGCTGAATTGGAAAAGCAGACGGGTGCGAGGCCGAGGGGCAGTCTCGAATTTCGCGTCGGCGAAAAGGGCGGCGTCAGTGTCTACGGCCTCGGGCGCTTCCCTGTCACTCTCTATTACGAGCAATGGATTCGTCTGCTCGACGCCGCCGCTAATCTCCGCACGTTTCTCGAGGAAAACAAGAGCCGCCTCAAGCTGAAGACCAGAGACTAGTTTTGGGTATTAGCGAGAGGCAGTTCCGTAGCTAGACCTTGTCCACTCACGGCAACTAGAGCGTCGACCTCGAGGCATCGGAGGCGCCGGGAAAGTAGCGGCCGTGGCAGCCCGAAGGCGCATTGGATCACTGAGGTCGTAAAGTTCGATTCTTACCGAGCCTAACGTTAATGAGGGAAGTGACAAAGAGTCTCGCTTCACCCCAATGGTGCTGAGATAGCTCCGAACAGACTCGTGAATGGGACGCAGCGGGCGGCCTGAACCGGAAAGCACCCACAAACGTGGCACGCCGCGATAACGATCGACATCCCTGATGTAAGCGCGGGTGTCTTTCTCGTCGCAGACGCCGCTTGTCCAGTCGTTCGGCAGCAATCCGTAACGGGAACCGTAGAACACTGTGCCTACTTGCTGCACTTGAAGCACGTACACGAGGTCACCCGGTTGTCGGTGTTTTTGTAGATATGTAAGTAGCTCGCGGTGATGCTCGATCTCGTACGGTGGATGAGCTTTCGCGAGCGCCAGGACCGGCGGAACAAGAAACGCCATCATCAATGCCGAACCCAACAGAGGATGGAGAAAGCTCGTAAGGCGCCGGAGCCAGTCAATCCCGGCGGCTACCGCGAGCAATATGCTTGGAAGCAGCCACACCACGAGTCTTCCGCGAAATGGATATTGCTGTGCCACAGCGGCGGCCATGCAAACCGTGAACGGCCCCAGTAAGAAGAGCGCGGCCGAACGCCGTCGCTTCCACAAGGCAACGGCTCCCACCAGGGCGACCGCCACAAAAACCGCCGGCCAGCCGTAGCGCAGTAAAGTGGCATCTCCGAAGAGAGATGTCCAGGAGTTCCAGAGCCAGCGGATGTCTGCCATCGCTTTCAAGGGCAGGGGCGCAAAGCCTTCCGCCCAGAAATCGTGCATGAACTCACGCGTGACAGGCGTCATGCTCCGAAATCCCGCGATAACTGCGATGAGGGACGCCGAGGCCCATAGCGGGATTGTGATCAAAAGCCCTCGCCCAGTTCTTCGGTCACGCGAAATGATCCAGTCCACGGCAAGTGCGAGACCCAATCCGGCCATTGCCAGCACGGCTGCTTGCGAGAACCAAATCACCACAAAACCAAACACACCGAGCAGCAGCAAACGCTTCGTGGAAGCATCGCACTCTCGCAGATCGAGCGCCAGCAGAAGGAGGACGATGGCCGCCGTAATATCGACTTCGTACTGCTTCACATCCGAGCCAAACCTTATGAAGGGAACTCCAATCGCGAAAAGCAGCACAGCCATGACAGGCGCCGCCCCGGTGAGCATGCGTTCGGCAAGGCGCCGGAAAATGATTACGCTCGCAAGGGCACAGACGAACGGGAATAGCCTGAGGGTCAGTTCGTGCTGGCCGAAGATCACGACGGCAAGTCGCTCAACGAGTAGGAATCCTCGAGGGGCGACCTGATCGAACAGCAGTGGTTGGGTAAGGAGGTGGCGTAGCGGAAGGTCCAAGATACTGCGGCTAAGGAGAATTTCGTCCAGGTAAAGTGACGTGTTCGACGCGTATGCCCACACACGCAGCAGTACTCCGAGCACGACGATCGAAGTCACGAATCCGGGGTTGCGCAGCAGGCGCTCGATCGGAGCCGCGCCAGACGTTGCGGTCTTACCAAATGCTTGTCCGGCGGGGGTCGCCAGAGCCGAAGTCGGTGAAGCCGGCATAGCGAAGCTCGAGTAGAGCAGGAATTACGAAACTGAGGGACTATACGCGAGACGAAAGGCTGCCTTCAAGCATTCTGCTAAGAATCAGTGCGGCTTCTCCAGCTCCTCGATAAGTGCGGGTACAATTTCAAAGAGGTCGCCCACAATCCCATAATCGGCGATCTCGAAAATCGGGGCATTGGCGTCCTTGTTGATTGCGGCGATAGTTCGGGAGCCTTTCATTCCCACGACGTGCTGAATCGCCCCGCTGATTCCCAGCGCGAGATAGAGCTTCGGCACCACAGTCTGTCCCGAGCTCCCGATCTGCCGGTCCATCGGCAGCCAGCCTTCATCGCAAATGGGACGCGACGCGGAAATTTCCCCGCCTAAAAGCTTCGCCAATTTTTCCGCCATCGGAATATTTTCCGGCGCCTTGATTCCGCGGCCGACCGAAACGAGGATGGGTGCCTGCGTGAGGTCCACGGCCTGTTTTGCTTCGCGGAAAAGCTCCAGCGGCTTGGTGCGAATCTGCTCCGGCTTCAATTCCACGCCAGCGCCCTTCACCGGAGCCTTGCCGCTGGCATGTTTGGCCGCTAGATCGGCGCGAAAGGCGCCGGCCTGAAACGACGCGATCCACGGCGGCTCTCCGGTGAACACCACATCCGCGGCGGTTCGTCCTTGAAACATCTGCCGCACAAAAATCAGGTTCCCGTTTTCGTAGCGGTAGGCGATGCAATCGCCGATCATTCCTTTTTGCATGGACGCGGCCAGCTTCGGCGCGAAATCGCGCACTTGATAGGTGTGCGGCAGCAATACGAGATCCGGCTTCGCTATTTCAATCTCCTGGCGCAACGCGATGCAATAGCTGTCGGGCGTGTATTCGGCCAAGAGATCGTGCTCGATCAGAATCACGTCATCGAGCCGATAACCGGCCAACTCATCCGCTAGAACTGCGACCCCTTTGCCGATTACGACGCCGGAAATCGAGCCTTTGGTCTGCTGCGCGATCTGCTGCGCGGCCGCCAGCGTCTCAAAGCTGACGTTGTTCCATTTCCCGCCGCGTTGCTCGGTGATCAGAAGAATTTTCATGCGCTAATTCGCTAAATGACCCGTG
>DATDMO010000458.1:0-5010 GCA_036518755.1 Candidatus Acidiferrales bacterium
AATGACCGTTCTGATCGCAGGTGGTGGAATCGGCGGACTGACGCTGGCGCTCAGCCTGCATCAGATCGGCGTTGCCGCGAAACTGTTCGAAAGCGTCGCCGAGCTGAAGCCGCTCGGCGTCGGTATCAACGTGTTGCCGCACGCGGTTCGCGAGTTGATCGAGCTTGGCCTTCTCGACGAACTCGATGGCGCAGGCGTGCGCACGAAGGAACTTGCGTATTTTTCCAAGCACGGCAAGCCGATCTGGAGCGAACCGCGCGGCCTGGAGGCCGGTTACAAATGGCCGCAATTCTCCATCCATCGCGGGCGGTTGCAGCAGATCCTGCTCGATGCCGCGATCGAACGGCTGGGACAGGAAAATATTCTCACCGGCCACCATCTGCACGGCTGGTCCGAAAGCTCGAACGGCGTTCGCGCGAATTTCGTCGACAGAACGGGCGGAAGACCCGCCGCCAGCCATGACGGCACGCTGCTGATCGCCGCCGACGGCATTCACTCGGCGATCCGCGAAAGACTTTATCCCGAGGAAGGTCCGCCGATCTGGAACGGTCGCATCCTCTGGCGCGGCGTGACGGCGGCGAATGCCTTCCTCTCTGGCCGCAGCATGATTATGGCTGGCCATGAAACCCTGAAATTCGTCTGCTATCCGATTTCCAGGGAAGCCGACCGCGACGGCAACTTCCAGATCAACTGGGTGGCCGAGCGCCACATGCCGCCGAGCTATCAGTGGCGACGCGAAGATTATAACCGCAGCGCGAGGTTCGAAGAATTTCTGCCCTGGTTTGAGGACTGGCGATTCGACTGGCTCGACGTTCCGGCGCTGATCCGCAATTGCACTCACGCTTACGAATATCCGCTGGTCGACCGCGATCCCCTACCGCAATGGACGTTTGGGCGCGTTACGCTGTTGGGCGATGCGGCGCATCCGATGTATCCGATCGGCTCGAACGGCGCCTCACAGGCGATCCTCGATGCCCGCGTTCTCACCCGCGAGATTCTTGCCCACGGCACCACGAATGCGGCCCTGGCCGCATATGAGGCGGAACGCCGTCCCGCCACGACCGATCTCGTCTTGCTCAACCGCCGCAACGGGCCCGAGCAGGTGATGCAGCTTGTCGAGGAACGTGCGCCCAAGGGGTTCAACGTCGTCACCGACGTGCTGTCCCGACAAGAGCTCGAAGACATTGCGGCCAACTACAAGCGGGTTGCGGGCTTTCAGGTCGAAGCCCTCAACGCCAAGCCGCCGATCGTGGCGGTGCCGTGCCGGGTAGAAACGAGTGGGCAAAGCGGAGGCGTATCCAGCAGCCACATGTGATCTACTCCGCAAAAGTCCGAACAATCTTCTGGCGATATCGGAGCGCTCCTCATTGGCGATATTTGCGAGGCAACATTGCCCTCGACCTACACCAACGATAGTGTCGAAAAACAATTTGTTTTTTTACTTGATTCGTTGAGGTACGATGCGTGGCGCTTTCCTGACGCTTATCGGTCTTTCGTTTTCAATTTTACCGACCTTTGCACAAGAAAACCTCACATCTGTCTCGATCATCAAAGGCGAGTGCAGGGTGGAGCTCGCAGGGGCAGACCTGGGGTGCTCGGGAGCTGCGACTTACAGCAATTTCAAGAACGGTCGAGAGCTGTTCAACTTCCCCGCAACTGAAGTAGCGACGATCGGCATCGCTGGACCGACGCTCAAGCCAAAAAATGACGGAACAGCCACGTTGTCGATTGACCACATCTACATCAGCCAAAATCTGATCCAAGCGGACGGTCAGTGTTCGATACAAATTCCAACAGGGGAAAAGGGTAAGACCAATATCGAATGCAGATCTGTTCTACGAGATGGGAGAAAGTTGCTTGCAAGACTATCGTCCGACACAGAATGGAAGGCGATTTTTGGAAGCTTAAGGCGGCCGGGCGACGTATCAGCTGCTGCTGATGAGGATTGTTCGGACTTGCTGAAATTTCGCGGTTTTCTGATCCGCGCCCAAGCCCAATGTGGCTACAAATTCCGCAGTGACTCGCTCTTGCAAAAGGCAAAACAGTGTTCGAGCCGCACTTCTCAAGAAAAAATGGAAGAAATTAATAGTGAGGGAATGTCCACCTTTGATCGAAACGAGAAGGAGCGTGGACACGCAAAGGTCTGCGCGGACGTTTTGAAGGACTTTCCCGACGTAGTTCGCAAATGAGGCAGTGGACCCGTGATACGCCTGCGAGGCATGTGACCCACGCAACGGTGTGCGCGCTGCGGATACGCCTTTGCCCACGCTATACAGTTCATCATTCGCCAAGCCCGTGCGCGATCACCTTGCGCATCAGGTTCGGCAACGCTTCGTCCTTGACAGCCGCGATCTTCACCCAACGCATGCCTTTTGGCGCGCGGGTGACTGCAGGCACGCTGGCCGTATAGACCACAAGCTGCAACGGAAAATGCGTGAATACGTGATTGACCACGCCCGCCTTGCGCTGCCAGCGCGCCACGCCTTTCAGCCGGGGCGCTTGCTTCAGCGCCGCTTCGTTCTCCTGCCCGGCAAGCCAGTCCGAGCCAGGCACTTCGGTCATGCCGCCGAGCAAACCCTTTTCGGGCCGCGTGCGCAGCAGAAGTTCGTCGCCGCGCCTGACGATAAAAGCCGCGCCGCGACGCAGCTCGCCTGATTTTTTCACCGCCTTGCGCGGAAACGTTTCCTGATCGCCGCGCGTGCGCGCCACGCAGCGCTCGGTGAGCGGACAAAGCACGCACGCCGGTTTTTTCGGGGTGCAGATCGAGGAGCCGAGATCCATCAGCGCCTGCGCGAGATCGCCGGCGCGAGACTTCTCGTCGCCGGCGCGAGGCCGCGTGCCGGATGCAGTTGTCTCCGACAGCAAGCTCGCTGCCAGTTTTCGGATCAGCGGCTTTGCCTGCGGTAACGGCTCATCCACCGCAAAGAGCCGCGACACCACGCGCTCGATATTGCCATCGACCGGCATGGTCGTGCGGTCGAAGGCAATCGCGGCGATCGCAGCCGCGGTGTAGGGCCCGATCCCCGGAAGGGCGCGCAGATCTTCTTCGCTGTCCGGAAATCTCCCGCCGTGATCGCGCATGACCGCAACCGCGCAGGCGTGAAGGTTGCGCGCACGCGAATAATAGCCGAGCCCCGCCCACATTCGCAAAACCTCCTCGAGCGAGGCGCAGGCAAGCGCCGCCACGTCTGGCCAGCGCGCCAGGAATTTTTCGAAGTACGGACCGACCGTCTTGACCCCGGTCTGCTGCAGCATGATCTCCGAGAGCCAGACCGCATAAGGGTCGGCGCGCACGCCTTTGGGCGGACGCCACGGCAGCACGCGGCGATGCCGGTCGTACCAGGAAAGAAGCAGAACGGAACGCGCGGCGGGCGGCTCAGCCTGATCAAGCGAGCGGGCTTTCTTTCGTATGGCGGCGGTAGCTGTTAGAGTCATGCGCTCATATAACTGTAATTGCGGGGTGGACCGAAGGTCCGGCCAAAAAACTCACCAAGGAAAAATCGCAGACCCCATGGCCAAACCCCGTCCGTTTTCGGCAAAACCGCTTTCCATCCTGCTCAGTGACGTCTTTTCCGACGCCTATGCGCGACAGGGATTCGCGGCTCGCGAACTGGTCACGCGCTGGACTGAGATCGCGGGGCCGGAACTGGCAGCGCATTGCGAACCCCTGAAAATGCAATGGCCGCGACCGGTGGAAGGACAGAGTGAGGAACCGGCCACCCTCGTGCTGCGGGTCGAAGGCCCGATGGCACTGGAAATCCAGCACGCCTCCAATGTGATTTTGGAACGGGTCAACCGGTTTTTCGGTTGGAACGCGGTCGGGCGCCTGGCACTCCGGCAAGGGCCGTTATCGCGGCGGCAAAAGCCGGCACCCGCCCGCGGCCCCGACGAAATGAAGGTCGAGGAAGTCGCAAAAACCCTCACCTCGATCGAGGATGAGGAATTGCGGGCTGCGCTTGCACGGCTCGGCGCCTCGATCAAGCGAAATTGAGGGCTGGCGTCCCGGTTCTGACATTCGTACCCTGTTGCGGCTGGCTTATTTACGAATGTCAGAACCAAAGGGACACCAGCAATTATAGGACTTCAGTGCGGTTTTGAATTTGACATTCGCTATAAGAGTTCGAGACAGACGTGAAGCGAATGTCAAATTCACCGCGCTGGCTCAATTCTGGCATTCGGACCCCACCATTGTCAGATTCCCGGTTTCCAGCTAGCGAACGTGGGTTGTGTCGGCGCGAAGTGCGCCAATTCGGGAGTGGACCTTGATCCTTACGCGCCGCGCCTTTACCGCCGCCCTGTCGTTGACGGGACTTGCCGCGCTCGTCGGCCTTTCTCCGTTGCGTTTGATCGCCAATGCCATGGCGCAAAGCGCAGCCGACGTGGCCAAGCCGATATCGTTACCCGACATGGCGCTCGGTCCGGCAGATGCACCGGTAACGATCACCGAATACGCCTCGATGACCTGCCCACATTGTGCCGCTTTCAACGAGGCCGTGTTTCCGAAGATCAAGGCGGCCTATATCGACACCGGCAAGATTCGCTATGTGTTCCGCGAATTCCCGCTGGACATCAAGGCAGCCGCCGCTTCGATGCTGTCGCGCTGCATCGCCAAGGACGATTCTGCGAAGTATTTCGCAGTCACCGACCTGCTGTTCCGCTCGCAATCGGATTGGGTGGTAAAGAACACCACTGAGGCGCTGACGCGGATCGGCAAGCAGGCGGGGCTCAGTCAGCAGCAGGTCGAGGATTGCCTCAAGGATCAATCATTGCTCGACAAGATTGTGGCCGACCAGAAATACGCCTCCGACGTGCTGAAGGTAAATTCAACGCCGACCTTTTTCCTCAACGGCGAGAAGATCAAGGGCGAGACCTCGTTCGAGGAATTCGACAAGCGAATCAAGGCACTCCTGAAGAGCTGATTCGGGCTGACCTAACCTGCGCGGGCCCGAAGAGCGCTTCGCCCAAGCAAAATCTTCGATTATTGGCTTGAAATCCCTTGGGAAAAGCTGA
>DATDMO010000459.1:0-8422 GCA_036518755.1 Candidatus Acidiferrales bacterium
GGAAATGAAACGGCTCTACCGCGAAGTTGCCAAGCGCGTGCATCCCGACCTTACGTCCAATCGCGATGATCGCGCCAAACGTCAGCAATTGATGGCCGAAGCCAACGAAGCCTACGAGCGCGGCGATGAGGCCAAGCTCACTAAGATTTTCACCGAATATGAATGCAGCCCGGAAGCTGTCGAGGGTGAAGGCGCGGGCGCCGAGCTGATTCGCGTGATCCGGCGCGTGAGCCAGACTCGCGGCAGGCTTGCTGAAATCGAGGCCGAGGCGCAGGAAATGCTGCGTTCGGATCTGTACCGGCTTAAATCGCGGGTGGACGAAGCCGGGGCCGCGGGCCGCGACGCTCTGAAAGAGATGATCGCGAAGGTGGAAGAGCAGATTGCCTTAGCGAAGCAGCGTTTGGAAGATCGCGAATCTCCTGACTGAGACGAAGCGGATCAAGGCCAAGCAACTCCATGGAAACGCGCGAAAAATCAACGATGAAAGAAGTTGTCGCGGCGCCGTCGCAAGCGCTGGTGATGCGGTCGGCTGCGCTTGTTGCGCGCGGGCTGCGCGATCTGGCGCGCGATTCCAACTGGTTGGTGAAAAAAGTTTTCAGCGGGCGCTCGTCGCATCTGGCGATTTCACACCACGGGGAGCTATGCGCGCTTTCGCCGATGGTCCGCCATGGAACCGAACGCCTCACGCTTTACGATATCGAGCTGAGTGTGCCCACGCTGGCGCTCGCGATTCCCGGTGAGCCGTCGGTTGGAACTCCCGGCTTGCCGGCCGCGTTTGCCTGGTCGCCGACGGGCCGACATCTGGTTGCGGCGTGGGGCGGATGGCTGCCGGAACTGCACGTCTTCGATATCGATGGCAAAAATTATCTCGGCGCGTTCGGCGATTTCGCGCATTTTCCAAATAGTCTCGCTTGGTCCAGCAGCGGAAAATATTTTGCGTGCGCTTCCGGCGGCGGCGAAGCGGCGCGGCTGCGATTGTGGGAATCAACCGCAAAATCATCGTCGCGAATGCCGTTTTCCGCCGAAAGTTGTTTCGAGTTTGACGCACCGATTGCGTCTAACGAGAAACAGTTAGCTGCAAATTCCGGCACGGAAACGGACGACGAAGGGGTGTTTTCCGGCTTTGGCGGCACCGTTTTTAGCCCGGACGAAGCGTCACTCGCCACCGTGCTCCACAACGACGGCGAATGGGCCGATGACTCCATCGCACTCGTAGAAGTACCGACTCTGCACGCACAGAGGGCGTACCAGGCGCAGGGGCGCGTCACCGACCTAAGCTGGGCGTTCGACAGCGGTCAGCTCATCTTCTGCGCGGCTGGGCAGACATTCCGGATCGTGCCAGAAGCCGCTGAAGCCGAAGCGCTGCCTTTCGGCGCCGAGCTGTGCGCCTGCCATCCGCATCTGCCTCTCGGCCTCTTCTTCAGTTCGTGGCTCAAGAACTCCGCGAAAGGCCGCCTGTTCGTCGCTAACCTGAACCGTCTCAATGTCTTCGACGAATATCCCGCCGAGGGCGTGGTAGATCTGCGCTGGAGCTTCGACGGCTCGAAAGCCTACGCCATCACCGCCGAAGGCCTCGCCTACATCTACGAGCCCCCACTGTTCTAAGTGGACCGCCCCTTTACGAACTCAAGATCTGGACTCGCGATCAGTCCGGGATGCCGATGCGTTTCACGAGTGCATCAAACCTCGGATCGCCGTGCAGGCTATCAAAGTAATTGTTCGTTTTGAGAGTGATCAAGAAGCTGGCATGTTCCTGAAATGCAGTTTCCAGCCATTCGAAAGCCGCATCCTTTTCACCCAGCGCCGCGTGAACGGCCGCGATCCAGAATGATGTGGCGCCATCGGCTTTCCAATTCGATTTGGCAGCATCGAGGATGGTCCGCGCCCGTTCGGATTCGCCAGCCATGGCGACGGCTGATGCTGTCGCGACGCGAATGAAAGGCGAGCCCTGAGCCGCTGCTGAACTCAGGATCGCGTTCAACTCCTCAATGGCTTGCTCGGGGTCACTCATTGCGGCGTAGGCGGCCGCAAGGACCCCGCGCGGCAAAACATTGCCAGGATCGATCTCGAGGGATTTACGAGCCTGTGCGAGAGCGTTCTCGGGTTGTCGAGCAGCAATGTACGCGATGCTAAGAACGTGAGATGGTCTTAAAGCCAGCGGGGCTAATTCGACGGCACGCCTTCCATTGGAGATCGCGTCGTCTAAGCGCCCACGCGTGAGGTTTATACGGGATAATAGTTCATGGGCGTCAGCGAAGTCCGGCTTCAACTCCAAGCTGCGCCGCGCCTCTCGTTCCGCGCCCAAGATATCCCAGCTTTGATATATGAGGCTGTAGCCCAAGCTGACGTGCGCGTCCGCAAGACTTTCATCCAATTGGAGCGCCCTTCTCGCCGCGGCCATCGTACGCGCGTATGCATCGGCGGAAGCCATGTACCCGAAAAAACCCATGAAACCGTACCCCTGACTCACCTGGGCATATGCGGCAGCGTACGCGGGGTCGATGTCGATCGCCTGCTGGCAGAGTGCGACTCCCTTACGCAGCCCCTCGAAGGACAATTGACCGAGATAGTGCTGCGCCTGCAGAACCAGGCGGAAGGCTTCGTTATTTTGCGTCGGACGCTTGCGGAGTTTTTTCTTTTCGTCGCCTGTGAGATGCAAGCGCAGCTTTTCAGAGATCTCGTTCGCCAGCTCTTCTTGTAGAGCGAGCAGATCCGTCATCTTGCGGTTATAGCGAGCGCCCCAGAGTTGCGCTTGGCGATCGACATCGATCAATTCGACAGAGACAATCAAGTCATCGCCGCGCTGGACCAGACGTCCAGCGAGAACCGCGCGCACGCCCAATTCGTGACCGGCTGCCATTGGATCCACTCCTGATCCACGATGGCGGAACGCGAGCGTCCTCGGAACGACTCGAATTTTGCGGAGCTGAGACAGCGAATTGATCAGGGTCTCTGAAATGCCATCGCTTAGGTATTCCTTCTCAGCGTCGCCGCTCGCGTTTTCCAGCGGCAGGACGGCGAGCGAATCGATGGCCCGGGATTGCTTGCCGGACGAAGCCTTGGCGCCTGATTCTTGTGCGTGAACGGGGGGCGATTGAGACCCGCCGGCGGCAGCCGGGTGGTCGGAGCCGGCATGCCGTTCGACAGAAACGCCCTGGACGCCCAAATCGCGCTTCAGCCGCTGCAAGTCAGCACGCATCTCCGAGGCATGCTGATACCGGAGTGCGCGATCCTTCTCCAGGGCCTTGTTAAGGATGCGTTCGAGCTCGCGCGGCAACGATGGATTCAATTCCACGGGCGAGACGGGCGCCTTGTGCAGAATCGCGTCGAAAAGTGCAGCGGAAGTGGAGCCCGAAAACGCCTGGCGTCCTGTGGCCATCTCATAGACCACGACGCCGAAGCTGAAGAGATCGCTTCGCGCGTCGAGCTCATTACCCAGGGTCTGCTCCGGCGACATATAGGCGACCGTGCCAACGGCAATTCCTGGGCTCGTCAGATGTGGATCATCTTCCTCGGTGGTACCTTCAGTCGTCGCGCTGAGTGTGCGAGTTTGTGGCATCTGCTTTGCCAAGCCAAAATCCAGAACTTTCGCGTGCCCACGCTCGGTAACGAAAATGTTCGCTGGCTTGATGTCGCGGTGGAGGATGCCCCTGGCGTGAGCCGCGTCGATGGCGTCGGCAATCTGAACGGCCAGTTCAAGCAGCAGGTCCAAAGGTAAGGGCCTGCCGCCGATGCGCTGCCTCAGCGTCTCGCCTTGCAACAACTCCATGGCGATGAACCGCTGTCCCTCATGTTCTGCTATTTCGTGGATGGTGCAGATATTCGGGTGATTTAGCGCGGCGGCCGCGCGGGCTTCGCGCAAGAACCGCTCGAGGGCTTGCTTATCCCTGGAGACTTCGATGGGAAGAAACTTCAGGGCCACGGTGCGCCCGAGCATTGAATCTTCGGCCTTGCAGACCACACCCATTCCTCCACCGCCGAGCTTCGCGATGATGCGGTAGTGGGAGATCGTTCGACCGATAAGAACGTCGGAGCCTGACACGGTGCAGCCAGCTTAGGGTGTGAGAACCAGGTAAGTCAACGAACCTGGCGGTATTTATACTTTAGATTAGACATGGAGTCTAGCCAGTGCCCGATTCGCGCGGTAATCGCGCCGGGATGTAGAACGCAATCAGCGCAACGCTGGTGAGGAGGGGCGCGGCGAGGCGGGCACCGGGACTGGATTTACGTATAGAATGAAGGCATGAGGATTTTGCTTTTCAGCGGCAAGGGCGGCGTGGGCAAGACGAGTCTTGCCGCGGCGACCGGCGTCAAGCTGGCCGAACTGGGCTATCGGACGCTGGTGATGAGCATCGATTCCGCGCACAGCCTGGCGGATTCGTTCGATCTCGATATAGATCTTTTTCACAACCAAACCTCGGATCCTTTTTCGATTCAGGACGGGCTTTCGATTCTGGAGCTGAACATTCAAAAAGAGGTGAAGCGGCACTGGCAGGAAATCTCGTCGTATGTGATTTCCGTGTTGCGCACCACCGGCATCAGCGACGTGGAGGCCGAGGAACTGGCTATTCTGCCGGGCATGGAAGAACTGAGCGCAATGATGTACATCAATCAGTACCGCCGCGAAAAGCGATACGACGTGATCGTGCTGGATGCCGCGCCCACCGCGGAATCGATGCGATTCGTCAGCATGCCCACCACGCTCGATTGGTACATGAAGCACATCTTCCCGTTTCAGCGGAACTTGCTCAAGGCGGTGCGCCCGATTGCCAATCGCGTTGCTCCGTTCGAGCTGCCCACCGACAACTATTTCGCCAACATTCGCAATCTCTTCGAGAAGCTGGAAGGAATTGACGAGCTGATGGAAGATCCGCGCACCACGTCGGTGCGGCTGGTCACCAATCCGGAGAAGATGGTCCTTCGCGAGACGCAACGCGCCTTTGTCTATTTTTCGCTGCACGGATTGACGATCGATACGGTGATTGTGAACCGCGTGCTTCCCCCGGAGATCAAGGATACGTGGTTCAACGAGTGGCATAGCTCCCAGGAACATGTGCTGCGCGAGTTGGACGAATATTTCGCGCCGGTGCCGGTGAGGCGGGTGCCATTGTTTGCGCATGAAGTGCTGGGCAAGCGGCGGCTGCGCGAGCTTGCGAAAGTGTTATATTCTGAGCGAGAAGATCCGTCCGCCGTTACTCAGACCGAGAAGCCTTACGCGTTTGGGAAACGGAATGGCAAGTACGAGGTGCGGCTGCGGTTGCCTTTTACGACCAAGGGCGAGATCGGATTGTTCAAGAAGGGCGACGAATTGGTGGTCGAGGTCGGCACGCTGCGGCGCCACATCGGCCTGCCGCGCTCGATGGCAGCACTGGTGCCTGCTGGAGCGAAGCTCGAAAACCGGTTGCTTACCGTGGAAATGAAGGAGGCGCAATGAGCGCACAAAAAACAACGCGGCAGGGGACAAGCCAGCGCACGACCGACGAGCGCTGCCTGTGCCGGGAAGTTCTCGATCAATTCCGGGAGACCTTCGGCGTCTCTGAGAACGTTCGGGAACACTTCACCAATTCCCGCATAGAGTTTCTGAAGGGAATTCGCGCAGTGATCGACAGCCGCATCGAGTCCCTCGGCAAAACGGGCCAACGCGGCACGAAAATTGCTGTCGAATAATCGGCAACCGCAACACGGCTTTAGCCGCTGAAGCGTCATCGCCGCCGATGAATGGTGATATTCTTACTGTGGAAGGGTAAGAATATGTCACAAACTCAAAATCGCCACCTTCCGGACCGATTGATCAGGATCATCGAAACGGATGCGGAAGAGCTGACACAGGGTACCGTTAAGCTGTTGCAAACCAGCCCAAGGACGACCTCGTATCACAATCTTTCCTATGACGAGCTGCACTACCGGGCCTATGGGGTATACCACGATTTAGGCCGCTGGCTTTGGGAGAAGTCGGATCAAGCGATTCAATCCTGGTATAACGACCTCGGAGAGATGCGTTGTAGGGAGGGCATTCCTCTGGCCGAAGTATTGTGGGCTCTGGTGCTGACGAAAAACCGCCTAATCGATCATCTTGGCCGGTGGGGTTTGGCGGATTCGGCAATTGAACTCTATCAGCAGCAGGAATTCGATAGGATGGTCGAGCACTTTTTCGATCGCGCCCTCTGCTACGCGGCAGAAGGCTACGAGCGGCGCGCAGCCGTTCACAGCAAGAGCGGGACCGCAATGAGGGCTCGATGAGGGGGTATTCTCCGAGGGCTCAGCTCCATGGCGCCCAGACACTTGCGGTTATGGGCAATGGAAGTTTTGGTCCCCGAGCGGGATTTGGCGCGCTACCGTTGAATCGTCACAACAAGCAGAAATAACGAATAAAGCCAGAGAGCAGCCACGAAATGCCAGTAGAGGTTGAGGCTGTTGAGAGCCGCCTGCCGCCTAGCCGATGATGTTAACGGACCAGCGAAGAGACCCACCGAAGTAAGCAAGCCGATTGCGCCCAGGAAGAGAAGACCGTGCGCCCCAGTAATTAAGAAGAAGAAAAAACTTCCAGGATTGGAAGCAAGATGTAGTCCTCGGGATGTAAGTTCTTGCCAGGACACGATCTGGCCGGCAATAAACGCAACTCCCAAAAGCAAAGTGGCGCGTATCCAACGAGCTTCCTTGGTCGCGTCAGCGCGCCGCGAGAATCGCGCGAATTCGATCGTCAGACTACTGCCTAAGAGAATGGCTGTATCCACATACAAGACATACGGAAGCGGAATCGAAACCCAATCCGCCGAATGAACCCAACGCAATACCAGAACGAGCGTCAACGTGGCAAAGAGAGCGGCAATCCAGAACATCGCCAAGAACGTAAACATCCGATAGGCGCTAACCGGCGTACCCCCGCCTCTTGGTTCGAGTTCCGAAGGACGGCCCGGTTCGTAAACCGGCTCGCCAAGCCCGCCTCCGTTCCTATTTCTGCTGTTGCGGGGCGGCGAAAACCTACGCTCAGGCGATCTTGATTGAGAAAGCACGATGCTCGTGGCCATGCCGATCTTCCCTAGTTTCCACGGTGGCGCACTCTTTCACCGCCGAAGTATGCCACCGCGAAAGCTGAGGAACAACAGGGGGGAATTCGTAAATTCTCGTTTGAGTGCCTCTGATTGCCCGCCAGCGTAGCAACGCAAGGTCAACTGCGGCTTTCTTTGGAATGGCGCTCGATCATGCGTTTGGTGAGCACGACCAGCCCGAGAATCTGAGTCCATTCCGACACGATGTTACCCACAACTTGGCCCCACTTCGCATCCGGCTCCATTCGAATGAACAGCAGCACCCACCCTGTTCCCGTCATTAGAAGAAACAGCGTGAGCGAATGATCGCGAGCCCATTCGAGAATCGGAGTAAGCACATATTTTGGCAAAGGCTTGCTTTCGGCGGAGCCTTTCTCGTATAGGTACTTTGTCGCGATGACGGTGACAACCACACCCGACCAATCCGCTATTGCATTTCCGAAGAACGATCCCAGATGAGTGCTGGGATTCGAGAACACATAAGAGACAACCCACACCAACAGGATGCTGACGGAAGCAATGCTCAGCGAATGTTCATGAAGAAAACTGCGCTCGCGGTGATGTTTGCGCGTTGGCAACGCCTTGGGAGTTCGAGCCGATTCAGTCATTCGAGTGCTCCATATCGCTTCTTGCCAGCCTGGGACGATCTCATTTTCGCTATGGGGACCCGTGGTGCTGCAACGTTGCAAGCTTAGCCGTTCTAGGAGTAGCGACGCGAATTGATTCTGATCGCGCGCCACGAAGCCACGAAAGGGAACTTCGGCGTGTGCGTTTGTTCGAGCCGCGCCGAAAGCTAAAAGACCAGGGGGTGGTTCGGTGAGGCGGTGGAGAGCACAACAGCACGATTCATACCGTGAAACCAAATTTCGAGAAGGGTTCGCGATCCATTGCCATTCTGGCTGTACACAATGGCGTCGTAATCGTAGGGAACAGGTTTTCTTACCCACTTTCCCCCGGCCTTGGCGACCGTGTCCCCGGCCTTCACAAAGTTCACGGTGACCTCGGGGCTGTAGGTCTGCCAACTGACGACGAGATTTTCGGTGGGCGCTTCCGCGAAACCGTGGACCGGCATCTTGGAAAGTAACGTCAAGTTGCGAGACTGTTTGGGAAGCGAATGGGTCTTAAAGCCGTGCGAGCGTAAACTCCTGCCCGCCACCTGCATCTCCTGCGCGTCACCATAAGGTCCCACGATCACCTGGTACGAAGTCATCCACAGGTGGTGCCTCGGAACCACGATGGCATGAATCCCGATGTCGGCCAGGTCGTCCTTGGCGCTGTGAGCGCCCAATTCATCCTTGAACTTGCCGAGATCGAAATACCTGCCGAAAGGCACGCCGGAGTTGATCTCCGCAATGTCTTCGGCATTCTCGCTG
>DATDMO010000460.1:0-2834 GCA_036518755.1 Candidatus Acidiferrales bacterium
ATTGGTTCGGAAGGGTCGCAATGCCCCGCGGTACAAGACGGCGAGCCCGGCTCTCCAGGCTTGTCCGCAAAAGCGCGGTGTCTGCACCCGCGTGTACACGCAAACGCCGAAGAAGCCGAACTCCGCTCTTCGCAAGGTCGCGCGCGTGCGCCTAACCAACGGCATTGAAGTGACAACCTACATCCCCGGCATCGGCCACAACCTGCAGGAGCACTCGATCGTGCTGATCCGCGGCGGTCGCGTGAAAGATCTCCCGGGCGTGCGCTATCACGTGGTGCGCGGCACGCTGGACGCAGTGGGGGTCGCGAATCGCAATCAGGGTCGCTCGAAGTATGGAGCGAAGCGACCGAAGAAAGCTTAAGAGCAGTTCTCAGGTCCCGGTTCTCAGTTCTCAGTTGGAGCTGGAATCGGTCAGAACTGAGAACTGAGAACTGAGAACTGAGAACTGAGAACATGCCCAGAAAAGGACATATTGCAAAGCGCGGAGTGAATCCGGACCCGGTGTATGGATCGGATCTGGTGACCAAGTTTGTGAACTCGATGATGTGGCAGGGCAAGAAGTCGACCGCCCAGGGCATCTTCTATGAAGCGCTCACACAGTTGCAGACCAAGGGTGGCGACGAAGCGCTGAAGCTTTTCAAAAAGGCGGTTGAAAACGCCAAACCGCTGCTGGAAGTGAAAACCCGGCGCGTGGGCGGCGCGAACTACCAGGTGCCCGTCGAAGTAAATGCCGACCGGCGGACTTCGCTCGCAATCCGCTGGCTGATTACATATGCGCGCGGTCGCGGTGAAAAGGGCATGACCGAGAAGTTGACGAACGAGTTGCTCGATGCCGCCAACACTCGCGGCGCGGCAATCAAGCAGAAGGAAGACGTCCACCGCATGGCGGAAGCGAACAAGGCGTTCGCGCATTATCGGTGGTAGAAAAGCAGCCTTTAGCTCTTAGCCGTTAGCTCTTAGCTGGATTCTCAAGATGCGCGCGGTTTGGCTAAAGGCTAAGAGCTAAAAGCACAAGAGCTGTTTTTGAGCCCCAGAAAGAAGAGATAGAAATACCGTGGCACGTACCGTCCCATTAGAGCGTTGCAGGAACATCGGCATCATGGCGCACATCGATGCCGGCAAGACCACGACGACGGAGCGCATCCTGTTCTATACGGGCAGGACGCACCGCATCGGAGAGGTCCATGAAGGCACGGCCACGATGGACTGGATGGAGCAGGAGCAGGAGCGCGGCATCACGATTACGTCCGCGGCGACCACCTGCACCTGGCGCGATATTCGCATCAACATCATTGATACCCCCGGCCACGTCGACTTTACGGCCGAGGTGGAGCGTTCGCTGCGCGTGCTCGATGGCGCCGTCGCGGTATTTGACGCCGTTCACGGCGTACAGCCGCAGTCGGAAAAAGTATGGCGGCAAGCCGACAAGTACGGGGTCCCGCGAATCTGTTTCATTAACAAGATCGACAAGATGGGCGCTGATTTCGAGCATGCCGTCGACACCATCCGCAAGCGCCTTAACGCCAAACCTGTAGCGATCCAGATTCCAATCGGCCAGGAAGACAAGTTCAGGGGCGTCATTGACCTGATCAATATGAAGGCGATCGTCTGGACGGACGAGACCATGGGCGCGGAGTACGTTACCGAGCCGATTCCGGCTGAGTTGCAGAAGAAAGCGGAAGCGTTTCACACCCAGCTAGTCGAGACCGTCGCTGAGAACGACGACGAGATTCTGCATAAGTTTCTGGAAGGCGAAGAAATCAGCGCAGACGCTTTGCGCGCTTCGCTGCGCAAGTCGACCATCGCGTTGAAGCTGTTCCCGGTTGTCGTCGGTACCGCTTTCAAGAACAAAGGCGTGCAGCCATTGCTGGATGCAGTGGTTGATTTCCTGCCCTCCCCGCTCGACACGCCGGAAACCAAGGGCATTGATCCCGACACCGGGAAAGAGATTACCCGCAAGGCCGATGACAAGCAGCCGTTCTCGGCGCTGGCGTTCAAGATCATGGCTGACCCGTTCGTCGGTCAATTGACCTTCATCCGCGTTTACTCAGGACAACTGAAGTCAGGCGAGTCTGTGTTGAACTCGCGCACGCAGAAGACTGAGCGCATCGGGCGGCTCCTGAAGATGCACGCCAACAAGCGCGAGGACATCCAGGAAATTCTGGCGGGCGACATCTGCGCAGTGGTGGGACTGAAGAACGTCGGCACAGGCGACACGATTTGCGATGAGAAGCATCCCATCACGCTCGAGTCGATCACATTTGCGGTGCCTGTCATATCAGTCGCGGTCGAACCTAAGACCAAGGCCGATCAGGAAAAAATGGGCATGGCTCTGGCGCGGCTAGCGCAAGAGGATCCCACCTTTAAGGTGCACACTGATCCTGACAGCGGGCAGACCATCATCAGCGGCATGGGCGAGCTCCACCTGGAAATCATCGTCGACCGCATGATGCGCGAGTACAAAGTCGAGGCCAACGTCGGCAAACCGCAGGTCGCGTATCGCGAGACCATCCGCAGGCACGCCGAAGCGGAAGGCAAGTACATCCGCCAGACCGGCGGTCGCGGACAGTACGGGCACGCGAAGATTCGCCTCGAGCCCAACGAGCCGGGTAAAGGCTACGAGTTCATCAACGAAATCGTGGGCGGCACCGTGCCCAAGGAATACATCAAGCCGATCGATCAGGGCATGCAGGAAGCCATGGAAGGTGGCGTTCTCGCCGGCTACGAAATGGTCGATATCAAGGCCACGCTCTACGACGGCAGTTATCACGAAGTTGACTCGAACGAAATGGCGTTCAAGATCGCGGCTTCCATGGGCTTCAAGGAAGCGGCGC
>DATDMO010000461.1:0-9374 GCA_036518755.1 Candidatus Acidiferrales bacterium
CTAGGTCTCTTTGCCTCCAACCACCTGGCCATGGCCGAGGGCCGCGACCAGGGAGACGCCTCCTATAATATTTCCTAAAAGCGTGGGAAAAAAGAAATTCACAGCATAGGTCTTCCAGGAAATATATCCTATGGTCACCAAGAAGAACACGGTGGTCGAACCCGCAATGACGTGGCTGAATCCACCCAAGCCGATCAGGTAAGTCAGAATGATTATGATACTGAGGCGGGAGTGTTCCGCAGCCGGTAGAAGCCACACCATCAAGGCAATGAGCCAACCCGCGAAAATCGCGCGGACCAGAACTATTCCAAAACCGACTCCTAAGTGAGCAGCCCCGATTTGAGTCAGCGTTTGTTGAACCGAGCGGTCGAAAACAGTGATGTGTGCAACGCAGAATGCAAACACGAACGTTCCCACCAGGTTGGCGGCCAGCACGATTGCCCATAGCCGGAGCACTCTTATGAGCACCGTGATTTTCTTGCGGAGAAGGAGCGGCAAAATAACGGTAAGGGTATTTTCCGTGAAGAGTTGCTGGCGCCCTAAAACAACGATTAGGAACCCAACACTGTATCCGAGGCGAGAAATCAGGTGTGCCCAGGGCCGCTCTGGCAAGCGATTCTGAATCAGAGCTTCCGCGACGAAAGAAAAACCCATCGAGAGTCCAGCGGCAAGGCCCGACCAGGCCAATGCAGCGGCCGGCCGAGCCAACTCCTCTTCGCCTTCGCGGCGGATCGTTTCATAAACGACGTGAGCGCCGATGGCGACGCGTTCCTCAACTTGCTTTTCCTCAACCTCCGTGGAGATGGTCCCTTCGGGGATAGGATCCTTTGGTCGAGGACTTTTACCCATATAGGCAGCGCCCCTCCGGATTCATACTCATGCGGAAACGGAACGCTCGGCGCAGTGAACGCAGAGCCGAGTCCACGGCAACGCGCGAAGTCGAGCATCGGGAATGATGGTCCCGCAGATTTCGCACTGACCGTAACGGCCCGCCTTCATTCTTTCAAGGGCGGCATCGATGTCCTGAAGAGTGCGCCTTTCGCGATCCAGGTTAGTAAGGATGAGATGTCTCGCCAAATTGCGGTTGGCCTCGGCGCACTCATCATCCGGCTCATGTTCCAGGAATGCCTCTGAGCGCTGTTCCGTGAAGCGCGCTAGCAGAGCATCCCGCTGGGCCGACAATTCTCTTTCGAGTGCATGGTATCTGGTCCGGACTGCCTTGGGAGTGGTAGCCATTTCTAACCTCCGGGTTTGGTTGGATAACGCTTTTCAAGCGCTGGAAGCCGCCTCTGAGTCGCATTCGAAGGTGCTCGGATGAAGACTATTTTCCCTTCTTGTGCCCCTCTTGCCGGTGATGCTTCAAGACAGTCCGAGCGGCCACTTCCTTGGCCCTCTTGCCGTACCTGCCCGACCGCCGTGCGCTTTCCTTAATGCGCTCATATTCCCTCTGCTCTTTATTGCTAACGCCGCGAAGATGTTTACGCGCCGGCATCTCTGTCCTCATAAAGAGACTTCGTATTTCGCCGCCAATTGCGGTTTGCAGCGTCTCGCATCAGAAAACGGAGCGCCATCCCGAGGCGCTTGTATCGGGCCCGGAATTAAGCTGTAGGCACCGCAAACTGTGCGTGCGACAGCGAGTTTCACGGCCGCGGGCGACTCTGCCCGAAAACACTGCAGGGTGTTACAGGCTTCGCTTGATTGCCGGACCGGAATGACCGCCCTAGTGTTTTTAGCTCTAGTGTGCAGCGAGACGGGGTCGAGACCCGTGTCCGCTAAAAACGGAGGACGTAATGAAAGCAACTACCCTAAAGGATGTGTATGTGGATGAGTTGAGAGATTTGTTTAACGCCGAGCAACAGCTGATCAAGGCTCTGCCTAAGATGGCCAAGGCAGCTACCTCCGAAGATCTGCGCCAGGGATTTGAGGAGCATCTCGAGCAAACCAAGGGGCACGCCCGCAGGCTGGAGCAGATATTCCAGGCGCTCGGCGAGTCAATCAAGGGCAAGAAATGCAAGGGCATGGAAGGAATCGTCGCGGAGGGCGCCGAGGTGATCGCCGAAGATTATGAGGGAGCGGCGATGGACGCGGCGATCATATCGGCGGCGCAGCGGGTGGAGCACTACGAAATTGCGGGCTACGGGTCCGTACACGCCTATGCAACGATTCTAGGCGAAACCGAGGCAGCAGATCTGCTGGAGCGGACGCTCAATGAAGAAAAGGAGACCGATCAAAAATTGACCGATCTTTCCGAGAGCATAAATGAGGAAGCAAACCAAACCAAGGTTTTGGCTGATGAAGAAGAGCGGCCGAAGCACCGGACTGCCAGGGCCGGCAGCACTCGGTAGAACTACGCGGCTAGCCCAATTGAATTAGTAACGGTGGATGGTTGTTTCGAAATGGGAAGGGATGGTCGGAGCCATCCCTTCCAGCAGTCCTCTTGACGGCTCGTCTACATGAATTCCTTCAGTGTGATAACGAAATTGCTGTATTGCTCGTTGGAGTGAAACAGGTTATCCGTTGCAAGCAAGTCGCTTGGAGTTAGGACTTGGGAAAGCCTGGACCGATCGATCAGAAAGGCTAACTAGAATGGCCTCCTTAGCTTACGAGCCGAGTGCAACAAATGGGCACAGCGGCGTCAGAGATTTATCCACGAGCATAACCATCGGAAGCACGGGTGCCGAGGCCACAATATTACTTGCGACCGTGGATCCGGATGTTCGCGCGAGCATGTCTGGGCTGCTGGACAGCTACAAGGTGAAGGCGGTATCGGTGACCACGCTGGAAGAGCTCCGCCTTGCGCTAACAAGAGAAACAATATCCGCATGTTTCTGCGGCTTTTGGCTTGTGGACGGCACTTACAGGGACGTGGTGCGACAATTAAGGCGCCAACCCACTGAGATACCCGTGATTGTGGTGTGCGCCCCTGGGTGCTCCGAGGAATATCGCGACTACCTTGCAGCCCTGAACATCCGGGCCTTTGATTACATCTGTTATCCCTATCGGAAGGCCGATCTAGAACGAATACTTCATTCCACCGTCTCGGTGCGGCGAGTGAGCATGGCATCGAAGGATGCTCATCCGAAGACCATCGGATCTGGACCCGGTCCGCAGCGGGCGATGTGACGCCCCTGAACCCGGAAAGCGAAGTGCAATTCCCGACCGAGAAAATGTCCGCCCTTCTCTCCCCGCCTTTGGTAAGGTTTTTCCTGGCCCGAAATAATAAGATGTAAGCAAGCTTCCGTTAAGGCCCAGCGCGAGTTGCTTCGCGGTGATGGTTAGCCTCGATCTCAGCCGAGCGCAAGGCTTAGGAGGCGAAGCCCCGAGGGAAGCGAATGGTTTCCGCACCACCGACTCCGACTCCGAATATGTTCGCCGAAATCGAAGAACCTATCGTTGCGGAGCTATTCAGCGCCGATCGACTGGAGCAGCACGCGGAGAGCCTAGCGGCTGCTCAAGCGGTGGCGGGCGCGGCCGAGGGTGGCCAGTCTCTGATTGAACGCACAGAAGAAAACGCGCGTTCACTCGTCGAATATTACCGCGCGACGGCTCGCGCGCTCCAACTTGAACAAGTCATCACGCCAGCCGAGCAGTGGCTGGTGGAGAACTTTTATATCGTCGAGGACCAGCTTCGGGAGATTCGCGATGATTTGCCGATCGGTTTTTATCGCCGATTGCCTAAGCTGGCTTCGGGACATTTGGCAGGATTCCCGCGGGTCTACGGAATCGCGTGGGCGTTCGTAGCTCACACAGACAGCCGGCTCGATCCTCATGTTTTGCGACGCTTCATCAATGCATATCAGCGCGTCGAGCCTCTTTCAATGGGTGAGCTTTGGGCCGTCGCCATCACCTTGCGAATCGTGCTGGTGGAAAATCTGCGCAGACTAGCCGGTCGAATCGTATTCAGCCGCCAGGCGCGCCACCAAGCGGATCAGCTGGCCGACGCGCTTTTGGCCACGGGAGGCCAATCAGCCCTATCGCCCGGCGCGGCCCTCCGCCAGTTTGAGAAGAAACCGCTCGACCGGGCCTTTGCGGTTCAATTGATTCAGCGCTTGCGGGATTTGGACCCGAAGGTCGGCCCCATTCTGCTGTGGCTTGACGAACGCCTCGCGGCGCAGGGTACCACCGCTGACGATATAGTCCGCGCCGAACACCAGCAGCAAGCGGCGATGAGCGTGACGGTGCGCAACGTCATCACCAGCATGCGGTGGACTTCGGCATTCGATTGGCACACTTTTTTCGAAAGCATCAGCCTGATCGACCAGACACTCCGTAATGGAAGCAACTTTGGCGAGATGGATTTCGAAACCCGAGATGCCTACAGGCATGCAATCGAAGATCTTTCCCGGGGATCGGAACGATCCGAGCTTGAAATTGCGGAGCTCGTCGTGGGGCATGCGAAAAAGGCGGCGGCCTCGGGCGCAGATCACGATCATCAGCCCCAAACGTTGTCAGATCCAGGCTACTACCTCATTGCGCAGGGACGCGCAGCTTTTGAACGCGAGATTGGATTTCGGGTGTCCAAGAGGCGGGCGCTCCTTCGTTGGTATATGCGCTCGGCGGTGCGCGGCTACCTCGGGACGATTGCGCTCTTTACGGCCGTAATACTGGCCTTTCCGGTGGCTCGTTCTCTCCAGCTTGGCCTGCGTATTCCCGAAATTATCGTTTTGGCTTTGCTGTCTCTGGTTCCCGCTTCTGAGTTGGCAATTGCCGTGATCAATAGGCTGGTAACCAACCTGTTCAAGCCCCGGACGCTACCCCGGCTCGAATTCGCCAACGGCGTTCCAGCGGATCTTCGGACCATTATCGTGATACCAAGTCTTCTCGGTTCAACTAGTGGGATTGCCGAGCAGATCCATCAGCTCGAAATTCATTATCTCGCTAACCAGGATGGCGATCTTCGTTTCGCCCTGCTCTCCGATTGGATTGATGCGCCCACGGAAGCGCTTCCCAACGATCAGGAACTTCTGACCGCGGCGGCCGACGGGATCGCGGATCTCAACAAGCGTCATGGTCCGGCTAAAGACGGCGGCAAGCGCTTCTTTTTATTTCACAGAAGACGCGTCTGGAATGAATCGGAACAAAAGTGGATGGGATGGGAACGGAAGCGCGGAAAACTCCACGAGCTGAACGTGCTGCTTCGTGGAGCCACGAACACAACGTTCATTCCTGTGGACGGGCACGCCGTCGAACCGATCCCTGGTGTTCGCTACGTGATTACTTTGGACGCGGATACCCGTTTGCCGCGAGACGCGGCTGCGCGACTGGTTGGCACCATCGCCCACCCTCTGAATCGGCCCAAATTTAGCCGCGAAGAGAGTCGCGTAATCGCGGGCTACGGAATCATCCAGCCAAGGGTCACCCCTTGCCTGCCGATGGACCATCGCGGCTCGATCTTCCAGCGAGTGTTTTCCGGCCCTAGCGGGATCGACCCGTATTCCACCGCGATCTCGGATGTGTACCAAGACCTATTTCACGAAGGTTCCTACACGGGTAAGGGGATTTATGACCTTGACGCGTTCGAGGCGGCCCTGGCCGGCAAAGTTCGGGAGAATCTGGTCCTGAGCCACGATCTTTTCGAAGGAATCTTTGCCCGCACGGCTCTTGTTAGCGACATTGAGCTTTTTGACGACTTCCCGTCGCACTACGAAGCTTCGGCCGCCCGGCAGCATCGCTGGGCGCGGGGAGATTGGCAGCTATTGCCTTGGATTCTTGGCTGGGGCAATCGTTTAGGTGACGGCTGCAAGTACAGAATTCCGGTGATTGGCCGGTGGAAAATGTTGGATAACCTCCGCCGCTCGTTGCTGGCGCCGTGCATATTTCTGGTTTTCCTTGTGAGCTGGCTCACGCTGGGACAGTCCCCTTGGTTGTGGATCAGATTCGTTTTGGCCGCGATTGTAATTCCTCCGCTGATTCCTTTCTTGGCCGGACTCAACCCAAGGCTAAACAGTGGAACATCCAACCACAGTTACTTCCGCGACCTGGCTTCCGATCTCTCGCTCGGCTTATCTCAGGCGGGCCTCGCACTGACGTTCATGGCGTACCAAGCGTGGCTAATGTCGGACGCGATTTTGCGGACGCTTTTCCGCCTGTTCATCTCTCGCAAGAACTTACTGGAGTGGGTAACGGCGGCGCAGGCTAAGCATGGAATCGATCTGGACATCTACGGCAGTTTCCAGCGAATGTCCGGCGGAATCGCCTTTGCCGTAGCGAGTTTAATAGCGGTGTGGTTCGGACATCGACAGGCAGCGCCCATTGCAATTCCATTTGTGCTGTTGTGGATTTCGGCGCCCGCCGTAGCTCACTGGATCAGCCTTTCACCAAGGCAGGCGGAAGATGAGACTCTATCCGCCTCCGATATCGGGACGTTGCGCGGGATTGCGCGGCGTACATGGCGCTTCTTCGAGACCTTCACTACCTCGGAAGATCACTGGCTGCCGCCCGATAATTTTCAAGAGGATCCGAAACCGGTCGTCGCTCACCGCACTTCTCCGACAAATATCGGCCTCTATCTTCTTGCAACTGTGTCGGCGCGCGATTTCGGCTGGCTCGGAACGCAGGAAATGATCGAGCGCGTCGAGGCCACGCTACAAACGATCGCCGGGCTTGAAAAGTTCCGGGGGCATTTGTGCAATTGGTACGACACGCTGAGCCTTCAGCCCCTCGAACCGAAATACATTTCTTCCGTGGATAGCGGTAACTTGGCTGGAGATCTGCTCACTCTTGCAGCCGCCTGCCGCCAGCAGATCGAGAAGCCCGTTGTCGAGCCGAACATATTGGAAGGTGTCCAGGATGCGATCGCTCTTTTGCGCGAGGCTCTGGATAGGCTCGGCGACACATCCCGGCTTCACGGGGTCACGCCAAAACAGCTCCGCGATGCTGTGAACGCACTAGCGGACGCCACTCGGCCATTTTCTGGAGACGCTGCAGATTGGGGAGCCCGAATTCTGGAACTGTTCCGCAGGGCGCAAACGGTTACCGACATGGCACAAGCCCTGGCCCAAGAGGTCCGAGCGGGCGGCGATTCCGAGTTGCAAACTTGGGCCGAGGCGGCGAAAGCAGCTATCGACAGCCATTTGCGCGATGCAAGGGTGCTGTTGCCCTGGCTGCGACGCAGTGATGGAGATCCGCTAAGCATCGCCACGAGCGGTTCGCTAAGACCAGCCGAATGGATGGAGATCGAAGCATTCTTCAGAAATGACAGCACCCTTGCCGACGCTCCCGAACGATTCGTGGCGGCCGCTCGCGAACTTGCAGATTTGCGTGACCATCTGGTTCATGAGGCGCCCTCCCAAAAGGACCGGTTGGAGCAAATGGAGGTCCTTATCCAGGCGCTGAAAGAAGCGTCCAGCGAGGCTGCGGCTCTGCGTACGCGCCTGCAAACCGTTGCCGCCACTTCAGAGAGCATGTTTTACGCGATGGACTTTGGATTCCTGTTTGATCCCGATCGCAAGCTGCTCTCGATCGGATACCGCCTCTCCGAAGGAACTCTCGACGAGAGCTGTTACGATTTGCTCGCTTCAGAGGCGCGACTGGCCAGCTTTATAGCCATTGCCAAGGGCGACATCCCCGCGTCGCACTGGTTCAAGCTAGGTCGCCCTCTCACACAAGTAGGCCGGGCGTCGGCGCTCGTCTCCTGGTCCGGATCGATGTTCGAATATCTGATGCCCGCGATCATTATGCCGTCGCCGACGAACAGCCTTCTCAGCCAGACATACCACCAAATTGTGGTGCGGCAGATCGAGTACGGGGCAGAGCGCGGGGTGCCATGGGGCATGTCGGAATCGGCTTTTTCGGCGCGGACCATTGACTTGGTCTATCACTATTCGGGCTTTGGTGTGCCGGGACTAGGATTGAAGCGCGGCCTCAATGAGGACCTGGTGATAGCCCCCTATGCCACGGCGCTCGCCGCAATGATCGAACCGATAGCTGCGGTGAGAAATTTCGAACGCCTCGCCCGTGCGGGGGGTCAAGGCGCGTATGGATTTTACGAGGCCCTGGACTATACGCGCTCTCGCTTGCCGGAAGGTGAGCAGGTCGCAGTTGTGCGCACCTATATGGCCCATCATCAAGGAATGTCTATTGTTGCGCTCGACAACGTTGTGGACAGCGGCGTCATGCGCCACAACTTTCATTCGCAACCCATCGTCCAGGCCTCCGAACTTCTTTTGCAGGAACGCACACCCAGAGATGTGCTCGTGACGATGCCGCGAGCCGAGGAAGTCTCCTCCGGTCCCTACGTACGCGAGCTTCTGCCTGCTACGGCCCGGCGCTTCAAGAATCCCCAATGCGCCCCTCCGCGAACCACGCTCCTGTCAAACGGTCGTTACGTGGTGATGCTCACGGCGTCGGGATCTGGCTACAGCCGCTGGAAAGACATTGCGATCACGCGATGGCGAGAAGATGTGACTCGAGATTGCTGGGGAACTTATTTTTACCTCCGTGACGAGTACACTGCCGGCGTTTGGTCGGCTGGATATCAGCCCACAGCCGCTGAGCCCGACTTTTGTGAGGCTATCTTCCACGAGGACCATGCGGAATTCATGCGGCGAGACCGTTCGATCACGACTTCGGTCGAGGTGATGGTCTCGTCCGAAGACGACGCGGAATTGCGGTGTGTTTCGATTTCAAACGGGGGAATTCGTGCGCGCGACATTCAGGTCACCTCCTTTGCGGAGATTGCGCTCGCAACTCAGGCCGCCGACGCGGCGCATCCGGCATTTTCAAACTTGTTCGTGGAGACGGAATTTGTATCCGAACTCGGCGCGCTGCTGGCCACACGTCGAAAGCGTTCTGATAACGAGACTCCCGTCTGGGCCGCCCATCTGTTGGTTGTGGACGGTGGCGAAACGGTGGGAGATCTGCAGTACGAAACCGACCGGGTGCGCTTCATTGGACGGGCTCGTACTCTCCGAAATCCCGTATCGATTATGGACGGCCGCCCGTTGTCGAATACAGTCGGCTCGGTGCTCGATCCAATCATGAGTCTGCGCCGCACCGTTCGAATCCCGCCTGGGAGGACGGTGCATCTGACCTTTGCGACTATCGTCGGCTCCACGCGCGAGGCGGTGCTGGATGTCGCCGATAAATACCGGGATGCGAAAACCGTTGACCGCACGCGCACGCTCGCTTGGACGCAGTCGCAGGTTCAACTTCGCCACCTTGGCATCGGGGCGGAGGAGGCCCATCTGTTCCAGCGATTGGCGAACGCGGTGTTGTACTCCGACCGCTCTCTGCGTCCGCCGCCAGATGTGCTGTCACGCACAACGATAGAGAAACACGCGCTGTGGTCGCAGGGCATTTCGGGTGATCTTCCCATCGTCATGGCGCGAATCGAAGATGCCGAAGACGTCGATTTGGTTCGGCAGCTTTTACGC
>DATDMO010000462.1:0-17533 GCA_036518755.1 Candidatus Acidiferrales bacterium
CCCACGCCGCATACGCCGCCAAAACCAGTTCGGAATCCGGGGCGGATTGGCGAATCCGCTGGCCGGCCGACTTCAATTTGCCTTCGAGCTCCGTGCGGCAATCTAGCCGGACATCCGCCGTGATCCAAAACCGCTGCTCAAAATTTGCAGGCTGGCACTCACCGGCCGATTCCCACGTTGTCCGCAGCAAAGTGTGGCCGAAACCGATGGCCCCCTCGGCCCAAGTTTGCTGTGCGTCAGGACCAACGTACGCCAGGAAGTCCGTCAGCGACTGCAGAAGTGCCTGGTCAATAGGTGCGCCATCACGCCGGAACATCCCAACGATTCCGCTCAATGGGTTCGCGCCCCCACCGATTTAGTCGGGCGTTGAAATGGCGCGAACTGCGTATGACCCTCGCCACCATCTAGCAGCGCGTTTCCGCCCGCCTCTACCCAGGCGTGCGCCTCGAAATTCGCAGCCCCTTTTCGCCCGCCGATGTGCATCTCGGCGGCCACTCCGCGCCTGCGAAGCATCCACCAAAGCGCCATGGACTGATCGAGGCAGTTTGATTGAAATGGAAGTCGCCGCGCCACGGATTGCTCGACGCGCGCCATCGCGCGGCAGCGGTCCAGCAGAGATTCGCTGATTTCAACGCTGCCCGGCGCGGCGGGCGTCAGCCTGCTGAGCAGCTCTTGCCAGCGCCGGAACCCCAGGCTTCGTAGTCCCAGCCAAGTGAGCGTCAGCACGAGGGGGGATTCCAGAGCAAGCCCTCGCAAGTCCGGTCTCAAACGCCAAAATGCGCCCCAGATGTTCACGGTTGATTACCGCTGTAGCCCTGTCAGCCTCGATCCGAACCTTCCACCCGGATGAGCCCTTCACTTCGCATCGTCTCTAGCAAACTGAGTAGGTCGCCTTCGCATCGATCCGCGTCCACTTCATACTCGTCCATTAAACGGTCTCTTAGTTCCCGGACGCTCATCGGCTGTTGCATTAAATTCCAGATGCGCGTGCCCACCGGATCGAGGCCATAGTACACGCTGTTCTTCAGGTTTAGGATCGCCGATTCGTCACCCAGCGCGCAGGAAAGCTGCTCAGGCGCAACGGAAACGATCGAATCAATACAGAGACGCGCGTTCATGAGGACCGTCACAATCGGGACCTAATGAGCACCGGGGGGCAGCGGCGCTAAAGCCTTCGCGGTGTCCTTGGGCATCGCTGGGTTCCAAGGGATTCCGCTAAACACGGATTCTATCGGCCTTGGCCCCGAAGCGCAACGGAGATGCTATTCTGGCCGGGCAATTTGAGTCCCCCGGAGAGCCTTTCAATCGGCGCGGGTGAACTTCACATGAAATGGGTGCGTCAACTCCTCATAGCGGCGTCTGAGAACCTGTGGCTGCGACGAAAGATGCCGCGCCTCGCTTTTGTGCGTCGCGCCGCGGCGCGTTTTCTTCCCGGCGAAAAAATGGAAGATGCCCTCGCCGCGGCAAACCATCTCTCCGGAGACGGAGCGTCATCGCTTTTGACCCATCTCGGTGAAAACGTCGCAGACCGCGCCGAGGCTCAGGCGGAAACAGAACAATACCTCCTCCTCCTCGATCGCATTCATCAGGCAGGCTTGCCTTCGGAAATTTCGGTAAAGCTCACGCAGCTCGGATTGGATATCGATGCCGAATTCTGTTTCGCAAATCTACTGGCCCTCGCCGAACATTCACCGAACAAAACAATCTGGATTGATATGGAGCAGAGCCGCTACGTTGACGCCACGCTCGAGTTGCACGCGCGCGCCAGGAAGACACACTCAAACGTTGGCGTCTGCGTGCAGGCCTATTTGCGCCGCACCGCAAAAGACGTCGGATCGCTGATTCCCATGGGAGCCTCCGTCCGGCTGGTCAAAGGCGCCTACAGCGAACCGCCCGAGATCGCCTTCGCGAAAAAGAAGGAGGTGGATGAAAACTATTTTCAGCTCGCACAAAACCTCTTGAGTTCGCAGGCTCGCCAAGCTGGCGTGCGCGGTGTGATGGCCACGCACGATGGCAACTTGATCGCGCGAATCGCCGAATGGGCGTCCGCCGCCGGCATCGAGAAAAATCATTTGGAATTTGCGATGCTCTACGGAATTCAGCGGCGCGAGCAGCTTCGCCTGGCGCGCGAGGGCTATCGCAGCGACGTGCTCATATCCTTCGGCTCTTTCTGGTTCCCGTGGTTCATGCGGCGCCTCGCCGAGCGCCCCGCCAACATCCTCTTCCTCGCCCGCAACCTCTTCTCCGGATGATTTGCCGCGGCTCTTCGCAGCCGCCATTCGGCCCACCATTTTTCATTCGAATTTGCTTCGAGTTTGACGCAGCAGATCCATTCAATTGGAAACAATAAGGTGCCGTTTTCGCCCTCGGACAGGCCTCCAAGGTGTCGCGTTTTGCGCGGATTTCACCCGCCCTTTCTTGCTACACTCTCCGGCTGTAAATAGTGGTCACGGCCTGTTCACCGTTCGCTGCCAGTCGCTGCCCGGCGCCGCTGGAGGTCGCTCGGTGACTCTCCGGGGCCATGTGGGTCGCGCTTCTTCCTCCGCCTTTTGTTCCACCGCTCCGAGGCGCAGCCACTTTTTGGCGGCATTTTAAGGGAGGCCTCATATGCAGGTGCTTTGTCTCTTTGTTCGCAGGCTCACGATTGCCGTCGCGCTCATCTTTTGCGCGATGATGATTGGCGTTCCATCGCAGGCGCAATCGGTCGGCGGCGTGCAACTGGCCGCGGGCTCCGCATCGAATCCAGGTCAGTTGCCGGATATTTTGAAGGGAGTTTATTTCGAGCAGCGGCTCGGAAAGCAGGTGCCACTCGATTCTACCTTTGCGGACGAAAACGGAAAGCCTGTGGTCCTGCGTTCTTATTTTGAAAAGAAGCCGGTGGTCCTCATCATGGCGTACTACCGGTGTCCGATGCTGTGCAGCGAAGTTTTGCGCGGGGCGGCGGCGGCGTTCAAAAAGTTGAATTTCCAGATCGGCGATCAGTTCAATGTTTTAACGGTGAGCATCGATCCGCAAGAAACGCCGGCGCTGGCGACCACGACGAAGCGCACGTACATCAAACAATACGGCGACCCTTCAGCGGCGGCGGGCTGGCATTTTCTCACCGGTAAAAAGCCCCAGATTGATGCGGTCGCAAACGCGGTCGGCTTTCACTACAAATACATTCCACAGCTCCACCAGTACGCGCACGCCGCGGGGATTGTGGTCCTCACGCCCGCTGGGAAAGTGGCGCAGTATTTTTATGGGATCGAGTATCCGGTCCAGGATTTGCGGCTGGCGCTGGTGCAGGGATCGCACGAACAAATCGGCTCGGTGGTGGATCAGATTCTTCTCTACTGCTGCACGTACGATCCGGGCACGGGCCGATACCACGCGATGGTGTCGCGCTTGCTGGAAATTGCAGGCGGCGCAACTATTCTGCTGATTGGCAGCGGCTTGTTTTTGCTGTTTCGGTGGGACGCAAAGCGCAAAAGCCACGGCACGCAAGCAGCCTAGAGAGTGTCCAAGCCGCTCGATGCGGCTGGTGCGAGCGAGATGGGGACGGCACGCTACGTCGCCGTGCCCACCCGTTGTTACGAAGGGTCGCGCGGGTGAGGCGGCGCGAGCGGGAGGCGCTTCGCTCCGAGCCGTCATTCCGATCCTGTGGAATGGCCGCGCCGTTGTGTCCGTAACACGAAGAAAAAAGCCCCACCCTCACAAACCGAGGGTAGGGTACCCGAAAAGTCAAACGCGAGCCTGGGGTCACCCGGCGGCCCACTCGCCATCGACAATCGAAGAGAGATTCCTCGGCTGCGCGTCCCGGCGTTCCGCGCAAAACCAAAAGCACGTGACGCTCCGCTCGGAATGACGGCGCTATAAGAGCGGCGGGGGAATGGTGACAGGTAGCCAAGTGAAGAAGAATCCTCAGGCCCAAAGACCGTCGACGTGTGAGTGTCCTCAGCTGAGGGCGGCTTCGGCTTCGGGGATCGCGGCGTAAATCTCGAAGAGCGGGTCCACGCCCACTATTTGCAGCACGTTTCTCACGCGGTGGTTCATTCCTACGAAGGCGAGCTTGCGTCCGGACTTTTGACAGGACACGAAGACTCGCACCAACGCTCCGACAGCCATTGAATCGAGCGAAGGAACCTCGCTTAGGTCGAGAATGAGCCGAGGCGAGGTTACCGCAGCGACCGCGTCTTGGAAGGCCACAGAGGATGCGTGGGTGATGGCGCCCTTTACGTTGAGGATCTGCACGTTGCTGCTTGAGCCGGGGCGGCTGACGACCTGAAATGCTTCGGGCGACATGCGCGGCATTCTAGCGAAGGAACCTCAACAAAGACAACGAAACAAAACCGAGCGGGCTACGCGGCGAATGATCTCTCTTGGATTTGAGTCGTGCCGAGGACTGCATCGAAGAGAGATTCCTCGACGGATTCCCCAGGCTCGACTAGCCGTCGACCTGGGGGCCCCGTCTTGTGTCCCGGCGCTTCGCGCAAAACCGAAGACGGGACACTTCGCTCGGAATGACGCGTGACGCCATACGGCAAGCCAATTATCAGGCGGACTGGGCGGCCTCTCGGTTGCGAGCGAGAAACACGGTACGTGTTAGTGGGGGCTGGGGTCGTCTCTTTCGATCTTGCCGTCGCGGACGCGGATGACGCGATGGGCGTGCGCGGCGATATCGGCTTCGTGCGTGACGAGAATGATGGTGTTGCCGGCCTGATGGAGGCGCGCGAAGAGAGCCATGATTTCCGTGCCGGTCTGCGAATCAAGATTGCCGGTGGGCTCGTCGGCTAGAAGGATGGAGGGATTATTGACGAGCGCGCGAGCGATGGCCACGCGCTGGCGCTGTCCGCCGGAAAGCTCGTTGGGCTTGTGCATCATGCGCTCGGTGAGGTCCACTTGGGCGAGCGCTTTTTTCGCGCGATCGAGGCGTTCCTGGGCGGAGGTGCCGTTGTAGATCATGGGCAGCTCGACATTGTGGAGCGCCGTCGCGCGAGCCAGAAGATTGAACGTTTGGAAGACGAAGCCGATTTCGCGATTGCGGATGGCGGCGAGTTCGTCGTCGTCGAGCTGGCTTACCAAGCGGCCGGCAAGCCAGTAGTTGCCGCGCGTGGGCGTATCGAGGCAGCCGATCAGGTTCATCAGCGTGGACTTGCCGGAACCGGAAGGACCCATAATGGCTACGTATTCGCCTTTGTGGATGGTGATGTTGACACCGCGCAGGGCATGCAAGTGCTCGGCGCCCATTTCATAGGTCTTCCAGAGATCTTCGGTCTGGATGACGATGCCAGCATCGACCAAGTCCTGGCGGAAACTCTGCGAACCGACTTCTTCGACAGCCATTGGCATAGAGCTCCTGGAAACGACCATTCTAGCTGGACGAAGTGTTGTCGGTCGAGGAAACGGAATTGTCGATTTTAACGGGCGTGCCGGGCTTAAGGGTGCGAATGGCTTTGTAGCTGCCGGTAACGATCAAGTCGCCCTCGCGCAAGCCGCTGGTAATCTCGATATCGGTGACGCCGGTGATGCCCGTCTGCACGGGCACGAACTCGGCTTTGCCGTTGCGCAGAACGAACACGCCTTGAATATCGGACTTCACGCTGGACGCGCCTTCGCTGTTCGAAGCCGCTAGCGTGACGCTGCCGCGGTTCCCATTTTTCGCTTCGTCGAGCTCTTTTTGGGACCGTTCGGCGAGCGCCTGGATTGGCACCGTTAGAACATTTTGCTTCTGCGCGGTCTGAATCTTGGCCGTGAGTGAGAGGCCGGGGCGCAGCGATTTCGGGGGATCATCGAGAGTGATCACAACTTTGAAATCGCGCGCCTCCTGAGTGTTGGCGGTGGTTTCTGTCATCGAGGCGTTGCCTGAGGTGCGGAGGATGGCCAGTTCGCCGACCTCGGTCACGTGGCCTTTGAAAGTTTTTCCCGGGATGGCGTCGATGGAGATGTCGGCGGGTTGGCCGTTCTTGACACTAATGATGTCCGTTTCATCCACCTTGACCTCGGCGGTGACCACGCTCATGTCAGAGATCGTCATGATGGAGCTGCCCGGCGTGCCCTGAATGCCAGGGACGACGTTTTCACCGACCCTTACGGCAATGTAGCTCACGATGCCGTTGATAGGCGCCCGGTAGGTGGTCTTGCGCAGAACGTCCTGGGTCCGCCGGAGTACGGCCTGAGTCTGGTTGAGAGTGGAGCGAGCCTGTTCGCGAGAGGCGCGGGCCTGATCGACTTGGGCCTGGCTCGACGTGAGAGTGGCGACGGCGCTCTCGTAGGCGGCCTTGTCTGAGTCATACTCTTGCTTGGAAATGAGCTTGCCGCGATAGAGTTCCTGGCCGCGCTGCCAATCCAGTTTGGCCTTGTCGAGGTCGGCCTGGCGCTGAGCGAGGGTGGCTACCGCGGCGTCGTAGCTCGCTGCAGCAGCCTTGAGACCGGCCTCCGAGGCGCTGATACTGTCCATCTGCGCCTGGACGTCGGCGCCAGGCTGAATGTTTTCGATGTGAAGGAGAACGTCGCCCTTTTTGACGTAGTCGCCTTCTTTGACCACGATGTCGGTAATCTTACCGATGCCCTCGCCGAGGACGTTCGTATAGTTCTTGGGCCGGACTTCGCCCGAGGCGGTGACGAGCGATACGAGGTCCTCGCGCACAGCCCGCCCAGTTTGGACGGCGGTGACGCCTTGGTTTGACTTATAAATGCTGTACCAAGCGATGCCGCCGATCAGGGCGACCACGCAAGCTGCAATCGTTGCCTTCTGCCAGGTCTTCATCACCGAGCCTCTGGGTAAAGTTTTTGGACACACATACTCGCCACTTGATAGATACGCCTGGGCGAGACATAATGTTTCGCGGCCAGCAGACGAGGCGCAAAAAGCGGCAAACTCAGTCCAAATTTCCCAGTTCTTGACAGTCTACCCTATTTCACGTTCCCAGCGGAACTAGCTCCAGCGCATGCCACGGATCATAGGGCAGCAGTATCGGTATCATAATTCGGCTTCGCCTCGGGCAAAAGCGAATAGTACGAGCTTGATTCCGGCGCAGGCGACCTCAGGCAAAGTTTAATTGACCTGTACATTAGTACAGGATAAGATTTCGCATCGGAAAAGGGGCAATATGGGCCGGTCTGTCAAGACGCTCCTCTGGTTTTTTCTGGTGGCATGCGTTAGCACCCTACCAGTTCACCTCGCCAGAGCCGGGCAGCAAGACAATCAGGATCAGCAGCAGGACCAGCAACAAGATCAACAGGCGGACCAGAACCACGGCAAGTCCTCCAAAGCCAAGCAGAAAAGCCTGAAGGACCTCTACAAAGAGCTGAATTCCCAATATAAGAAATGGCTTAACGAGGACGTGGTTTATATCATTACGCCTGAAGAGCGGCGTTCCTTCCTGCAGCTTCAGACCAACGAGGAACGGGAGCAGTTTATCGAGGCCTTCTGGCAGCGCCGGAATCCCGATCCGGATTCACCGGAGAACACCTTCAAGGAAGAGCATTACCGGCGGATTGCATATGCCAATGAGCACTTTGCTTCGGGAATCCCGGGATGGAAAACCGACCGAGGCAAGATCTACATCATGTGGGGACCGCCCGATGAAATCGATGCGCATCCCACAGGCGGACAGTGGGACCGACCGATGGACCAAGGCGGCGGTTCAACGACGACTTATCCGTACGAAGATTGGCGCTACCGGTATCTGGAGGGCATGGGCGAAGACGTGGAGCTTGAGTTCGTCGATCCCACGTCGACGGGCGAATATCACTTGACGATGGATCCGAGCGAGAAGGACGCCCTGCTGCGCGTGCCGGGCGCGGGCCTAACGCTCGCGGAATCCATGGGAATGGCGAATAAGAGTTCCCGTTTCAGCAACACTGACGGCACCAACATGGCCGAGGGGCAATTCGGCGGAGCGGGGTTGAGCGAGAGGAACAACGAATTCACGCGCCTGGAAAACTACGCGAACATCATGAAGCCGCCGCCGGTGAAGTTTAAGGATCTGGAGGCCGTGGTTACGAATCGGTTGGTGCGCGATCAGGTGAAGTTCGATTACCGCTATGATTTCGTCCGCATCACGTCAGATACGGTGCTGGTGCCGATTACAGTTCAGATTCCGGTGCGGCAATTGAGCTTCCAGGAAAAAGAGGGAGTGGACTCGGCCACCATGGACTTGTTCGCGCGGATAACCAGCCTGAGTGGCCGGGTGGTCCAGACATTCGAGGATACGCTTCGGGCCGACTTCCCTTCGGGGCAGCTGCAGAAGTCGTTGAGCACATCGCGAATTTACCAGAAGGCTGTGCCGCTGAGTCCCGGGCTCTACCGGCTGGACATCGTGATCAAGGACGTGAACAGCGGCAATGTGGGAGTGGTGAACACGAGGCTCCCGGTTCCGCGCTTCCAGGATGACGAGCTTTCGGCGAGCTCGCTTATTTTGGCGGATGACATCCAGCGGGTATCGAGCAGGGACATCGGGCTTGGCCAGTTCGTGCTTGGCGACGTGAAGGTCCGCCCGCGGATGGACGGGACCTTTACGCAGCGCGACAGTATGGGCGTATATCTTCAGGTCTACAACCTGAAGGTGGACGAGAAAACCCATAAACCGGATACGTCCGTCGAGTTTCGCGTGACGCAAGGCAAGGGTACGGCGCCAGTACTTAAGTTCGACGTGCCGGCGGATAAGCTTCCTCAACACGGTGAGGAAATGACTCTGGAGAATCTGATTACCTTGGGATCGCTGGCCCCCGGAAAATACCATCTCGAAGTAGCTGTAACTGACAACCTTGCCAAGCAAACAATTACGCCGACAGCGGATTTCACTGTAAAGGCTGCTCCCACGGTTACGGCACAGGGGAGGTGAAACATTTGACTCTCCGAGGGATCTGCATGCTCAGCCTTGGATGTTTGCTGTGCGCGTTTGCCTCGCCTCTTGCGGCAGCACCTCATACGGGCGCAATTTCCGGAGTGGTGGTGGATGGCACCGGCACGCCGCAGATGGGCGCCGCTGTCCTGATCTCCTCTGAGAGAATAGCAGTGACCGCGCCGCTGCGCCTACTCACCAACGATTTAGGGCACTTTTCCACGCCGTCGCTTCCAGCAGGAATGTATACGATCCATGTAACGCTGGCGGGATTCCTCCCCGCGGTGGAGCGGCACGTTCGAGTGACCGAAGAACAGGCGACGCTTCTGCAAATCGTGGTCGATTCGGTATTCTCCTCTTTCGAAAAACTGCGTCGCGAGCCGGACCAGACGGTCTCCTCCGACGATTGGACCTGGGTGCTGCGAAGTTCCACGGCCACGCGGCCTGTGCTTCGCTGGCAGGACGACGACGATGCAACGGCCGTAGCAACTGTATCTGCGGAACCAGGCGACGCGCTGGACGACGAACCGCTGCGTGGGCGAATTGAATTGACCTCCGGTGCCGATCGCGCCGGCTCGATTGCGAGTTTAGCGAACGCACCGGCAACAGCGGTTGTTTACGACCTTGGCTTGGGAGACCAGGGGCACCTTGTGGTGGCGGGACAGTTTAGCTACAGCGGTGACGACACTTCGAGCGGCTTGGCCGGCGAATGGCTGCCGAGTGGGCCGGCGGGCGTGGGGCCGCTCACAACGTTTTTGGTCCGCGAATCGCGGATCGGGCCGAACGGTTCGGTGTTTCGCGGATTGCGGTTGACCCAGGACAATCAGATGGCGCTGGGAGATCGTGTCAGCGTGCGATATGGCGCGAAATTCATAGTCGCGGGCTTTAATGGAACGACCGCGGCTGTGCGTCCCCATGGCGAAGTAGCCGTTCAAGTCGCCAAGGGATGGCGGGCGTCGATTATTCTGGCTACCGATCCGTGGGCAGACCCAGCCTCAGGCGATGGGGCGGTTGAATCCACCCTCAACACACTCGATGCATTTCCCAATCTGATGCTCCACGATGGCAAACCCGTGCTCGAGAACGGCACTCACCAGGAAGTCGCGGTGGAACGTTCGCTAGGCAAGCGCGCGGATATCACTGCGTCATTTTTTCACGACCGCTCTACGCATACGGCGGTGATCGGACGCGGCGCCGTTTCCGATCCCGACTTCTTGCAGGCCTACCTATCCGAATCATTTGCGTACGACGGTGGCTCAACGGGTTCGATGGGCGGCCGGGTGGTGTATCGGGAAAATCTACCCAAGAATCTCAAGACCACATTAGTCTATTCCTATGCCGGAGTCTTGGCGCCCAGGGTGAGTAGCGATACTTCGACTTTGCGCGACGAATTGGCAACGCGCTACCGCCAGAGCCTAGCTGCGGGGATATCGGGGAAATTGCGCCATTTCGGAACTCAGTTTTCCGCCAGCTACAAATGGCTGGATGGTCCGGCAGTTTCTCAGCAAGACCCGTACGGCGAGTCGCTCTACCACATGGATCCATATCTGAGCCTCGAGGTGCGGCAGCCGCTTCCGAGTGTGTTCCCTGGGCACATGGAGGTGGAGGCGAACGTTGGGAACCTGCTTGAACAGGGGTATGTCCCGGTATCCACACGCGACGGATATGTGGTTCTGATCCCGTCATATAGGTATTTCCGCGGCGGGGTGAGCGTCCAGTTTTAATAGCTCCTACCAAAATAGGAAGTCGTCTTCCATAAAGTGGATTGGCCAGACATAGCTCCTTCCGAGTGCCCCTAAGCTCAACCCTCAAAGCTAGTTGCCTATGTCGATCACCTATGATTGGCTGGAACCCGGCGTGCTGGCGTACAATAGCAGAAGGGTCTGGGTGGGAAGTACGATGAACGATCTGCGGACACGACTGGGAGCGGTTCTGCTAGCGACACTGACGCTAGCGGCGGTGATTTTTGCCGTTCTCAACTACCAGCAGCGTTCGCGATTTATCCAACCGGATGATGGCGTTACGTGGATGGACTCCACCCAGGGTGTAGTGGCCTGGCACGTTGTGCCGGGTTCGCCTGCCGACCGCGCTGGAATCCAACCGAGCGACTATGTAGAAAGCGTCCGGGGGGTAGAAATCCATCGCGCCACGGATGTCACCCGGCTGCTTTGGCGAGCCGGGCCCTGGATGGAAGTAAAGTATGGAATCCGCCGCGACGGCCAGACCTTCGAGGTGCCGCTCGTCACCGCACCGCAGGGAAATCCTTCCTCTCTTGAAGACTACTTGCGAATTACGGCGCTCCTTTACCTCTTCATCGGATTGTTTATTTTTGTGCGGCGATGGAACGCGCCTCGGGCGATTCACTTCTATGTTTTCTGTCTCGTTTCGTTTGTGTTTTATAGCTTCCACTACAGCGGCAAGCTGAACTCCTTCGACTGGACGATTTATTGGAGCAACGTAGTCGCGCTCCTGCTGCAGCCGGCCCTGTTGGTCCATTTCGCGCTCGTTTTTCCGGAACGGCGGGGAACTCTATGGCCGAGGGTCGTCGCGCTGTACTGCGTTCCGGCTGTTTTGCTCGGATTGCATGTGTTCGTAGCCACGGGGACGCTCGATTTCTTGCCTTCGATTAGCAACCGCGATTTCCTGGACACGATTGAATTGCTTTACCTGGGGGCCTACTTCCTGCTGGCAGCCGTGATTTTCCTGGCGAGCTATTTCCGCGCACCGAGCGGCATCCTACGGCAGCAACTGAAGTGGGTGACCGGTGGAACGTTCGCGGGAATCTTGCCCTTTTTTTTGCTCTACATCCTGCCGCGGCTCGTGAGCGCAGTGCCACGGCCATGGATGAAGCTCTCGGTTTTCTCGCTGGTTCTGATTCCACTTTGTTTCGGATACGCGATCATCCGCTACCGTTTGATGGACGTCGACATCATTTTCAAGCGCGGACTTGCTTATACTTTTGCAACGGCGGGGCTTGTCGCGGCGTACTTCGCAGTGATTGCCTTGATCGGCGAACTCTTTCACACCGCGGGGCCCACGGGGCCGGTGGGAGCGGTGATTGCAATCGTGGCGGCGGCCTTTCTGTTCCAGCCGCTGCGGGACTGGGTGCAGGCGCGACTCGATCATTTCTTTTACCGGGACCGATTGGACTATCGGCGCACGCTGATTGAATTCGGGCGAACACTGGCCAATGAAGTTCGCCTTGATCCCTTGCTGGACTCGGTTCTCGACCGGATTTCGCAGACTTTGCTGGTCGACCGGCTTGCCGTTTTTCTTGAGGACCCTGCGAATCCGGGCCATTTTTTACTTTCGCGGTCGATGGGTGTGGAGTCCGCGAGCCCGCCAGACCTGGGCTTTCTCGATCCGTCGCGGCCGGGATTCGAGCAGGGCTGTCTGTTTTTCGAATCGGCGCGCGCGGCGCGGGAAAGCGAATCGATTCGGCGGACGCTGGATGAGCTGGAACTCAATTATTTCATTCCCTGCCGGTTCCGCGATCGCACGGCGGCGTTTCTGGGGTTGGGGAAAACCGTTGACGGCGATTACCTTTCGAGCGAAGACTTGGAATTGCTTTCGACAATCGCCGGCTATGTGGCGATTGCAATAGAGAATGCGCGGCTCTACCAATCGCTCGAACAGAAGGCGGTGCAAATCGAGCGCCTGAAAGACTTCAGCGAAAACATCGTGGAATCGCTGCGAATCGGCGTATTCACGATCGATCTGGAAGACCGGATCGAATCGTGGAACCCGCAAATCGAAGAACTTCTGGCAATCTCGCGGAGCGAGGCGCTGCACCGAAAGATGGAAGAAGCGGTGCCGCGCGATCTTGCCGCGGAAATCGCGGCGAGTTCGCCGAGCGAGCATGTTTCCGGCATCTACCGGTTTCATCTGGACACGCGCGTAGGCCGGCACCTGGTGGTGAATGCGTCGATTGCGCCACTGCTCGGCAAGGACGGCTCGCGGTTGGGGCGCTTGGTTCTGCTGGACGATATCACTCAGCGGGTGCGCCTCGAGGATCAGATGGTCCAAACAGAGAAGCTCACGTCGCTGGGCTTGCTGGCTGCGGGCGTGGCGCACGAGGTGAACACGCCGCTCGCGGTGATCTCCAATTACGCACAAATGTTGGCGAAGCAGATGCCCACGGACGATCCGCGGCAGAAAACGGTGGATCGCATCGTGAAGCAGACGTTTCGCGCCAGCGAGATCGTCAACAATCTTTTGAACTTTTCGCGCACGGGTGGCGCCGAGTCCGTTGAACTGGATTTGAATGCGGTAATCGACGAGACGCTCACGCTGGTGCAGCACCCGTTCAAGACGGCTCACGTAACCGTATTGAAGAACTACGCAGAGAATTTGCCGCCCGTTCTCGGCTCGACGACGCGGTTGCAACAAGTGTTCCTGAATCTTCTGATGAACGCTCGCGATGCCATGCCGACCGGAGGGATGATTGAAGTTCGGACCGGCACCCAAAACGGTTCGGTGGAGATAGAAGTGTCCGATACGGGCGCGGGTATTCCACCGGAGAACCTGCATCGCATCTTTGATCCGTTTTTCACCACAAAGGCCAGCGGCCGCGGCACGGGGCTGGGCCTCTCCGTGAGCTACGGGATCATCAAAGAGCATGCGGGGAAAGTAGACGTGCGCTCTACCCCCGGAAAGGGAACTTCCTTCCGTTTGGAATTTCCCGTAGCAAGGAAATCGGTGCATGCGTAAAGGCTCCATTCTTGTAGTCGATGACGAAATTGAAATCCGCGAAGGTCTTGAGGCTCTGCTGACTTCCGAGAGCTTCGACGTGACCCTGGCCGAGACCGGCGCGGCGGGCTTGCAAAAGCTCGACGATCGGCCGTTCGATCTGATGCTGCTGGACGTGAGCTTGCCGGATCGAAACGGCCTGGACATGCTGCGCGAAATCCGGCTCCGCGATCCACATCTTTCGATCATCTTGATCACGGCTTACGGCTCGATTGACATGGCACGCGCTGCTTTTAAAGGCGGCGCGCAAGATTACATTACGAAGCCCTGGTCCAACGATGAATTGATCGCGCAGATTTCCCTGGCGATCGAGGGGCGCCGCCTCCGCGAAGAGAACTTGCACCTCAAACGCGCGCTGAAGCAGCGCTATAACTTTCCGAATATCGTGGGGAAGAGCGAGAAGATGCTGGCCGTGCTCGACCTCGTGACGCAGGTGGCGCCGTCGCGCTCGACGGTGCTGATCTCCGGTGAGAGTGGCACAGGTAAGGAAGTGATTGCCAAGGCCATCCACGCCGCCTCGACTCGCGCGGAAAGGGCGTTCATTCCGATCAATACAGGCTCCATTCCAACGGATCTGCTGGAATCCCAGCTCTTTGGCCACGTAAAAGGGGCGTTCACCAGCGCGGTCGCCGCCAAGAAGGGGCTATTCGAGGTAGCCGATCAGGGCACAATCTTTTTTGACGAGATCTCGACGGTGGGCCCCGAAACGCAAGCCAAATTGCTGCGCGTGATCCAAGAGCGGGAATTCATGCGCCTGGGCGGCACGGAGACGATCAAGGTGGATGTGCGCATCCTGGCGGCGTCAAACGAGGACTTGCGCAAGTTGGTCCGCGAGGGCCGGTTCCGCGAGGATTTGTTCCATCGCCTGAACGTAATCTCCATTCAGTTGCCGCCGCTTCGCGACCGCAAGGAAGATATCCCGCTGCTCGTGGACCGGTTTTTGGAACAGTTTTGCCGCGAGAATGCGAAGCCAGCCCGGTCATTCAGCAACAGGGCAATGAAGCTGCTAATGGACTATGAGTGGCCGGGGAATGTGCGCGAGCTGGAAAATGCAGTTGAACGCGCGGTGGTGCTTTCCACGGGGGATTCGATGGACGCCGACCTGCTGCCGGAAAATATTCACACGCGCGAAATCGTGAAGGGTGTGCGGTTCGAACTGGCCGAATTCATGAAGTCGCCGCAAGCTAGCGGTGGTCTTCGAAATGGCGCGCCGCCTCCTTCTCTTTTTGAAATACTGGAGGAAGTGGAGCGCCGCGTCATTGTGGATATGCTCGAACGGACGAATTGGAATCAAACGGAAGCCGCCGAGCGCTTTCAAGTGCCTCTGTCGACGCTCAACCAGAAGATCAAGCGCCTGGGCATCGAGATTCGCCGCCGACCCGGAGCGCCCCGCGTCCCGGACGGCTATGGTGAAGAGGCGTCGGAACTCTCTGCGGGAAAATGATTATTCGCCGCTGCGCAGAAGAGACGTCGATCCAGACAAGACCGTCCGCCCCAGCGACAGGCGTTTCATAGCGTAAAGTTCGCGATCCGCCGCTTCGAGCAATTCCTCCCGAGTCGTTCCATCCTGGGGATAGGCAGCCGCCCCCAAGCTAATCGACAGCGGCGGGATCCCAGGATCCCGCGAAACACAGTCACGAATGCGCGACGCAACTTGTTGCGCTTCCCTGGGGCCGGCTTCCGACATGACCAGGGCAAATTCATCGCCGCCGTACCGCGCTGCGGTATCAGTGTCACGGCAGTAGACCCGCAAAATATCGGCGATCCGACGAAGGGCCCCGCTTCCGGTTAAGTGGCCGTGCTGGTCATTAATCAGTTTCAAACCATCCAGGTCCATCAGCAAAACCGCGAATGATCTTCCCGTCCGATTGGATCGTTTGATTTCCGAATCGAGCACATCGATGAGTTTGCCGTAATTTGCCAAGCCGGTCAGGGCGTCGGTGACCGCGAGGTTTCGGATGCGCTCCTCTGCCTGGCGGCGTTCCTCGGACATCACTGCAAGAGTCATCGTCATGACGGCGATGATGCCCATAAAGGCTTGTAGCAACAGAAGCGATTCGTTCCGAGTGCCGATGGCAAACGGCCCCAGCCCGAAAAATGTGCCTCGGATGGCGATGCCCGAGAGTATCACCACGATCAATGCAGCCTCTCGCGGCCCAAACCGAACTGCGGCCCAGATCAGAAATGGGATGCACCAATACTCCAGTGGTACGTTCTTCAGGCCTCGGAGAATAAACGGGCCGAAAACGAACTGTCCCGCCGCCATCGCGGAGATGACCAAGAGCACGAACTCGCTCAGCCGGTTCCAGGTCCAACGGACTTTGTGGTCAGCGTTCCACAGGATCAGCAGCGGGGCTACAATTGTGGCCCCTACCGCATCTCCAAGCCACCATGTGGTCCAAATTACCTTGAAGTCCGCCCACCTTGCGTAACCTCCCAACGAGAGCGACGTGACCCCGATAGTGGCGCTCGCTGTCGTGCTGACCACACCTGCCAAAATCGCGAACTTGACGGTATTTTGCACCGACTCGAAGCACTTCCGTCCATTCGCAAATCTGGAGACAAGATAAGCTCCCAAAACAGGTTCCAGCGTGTTTCCGGCCGCAATTCCAAGCGAGGTGATTACCGAGCCAGCAGTGGTCAGGTTCACGAGGAACGCGCCGAGGAAAATCCCCGGCCACAGGCGATAGCCAAAGATAAGCAGTGCCGCAAGCGCAATGCCCGTCGGCGGCCATACCGCCGTCGAACTGGGATGCACAAACGCCATCGTCAGCCCGAACTTTCCAGCGACAAAGTACACCGCGGCCAAAACCACAATCTCGATTGCTTCTTTGTTTCGAGCCGCAAAGTTCCCAAGTTTCTCTAGTGTGATTGACGCCATCGCACTTCTATGATGCAGAGGGCGGGGGCTTACAGTGGCCCTGAATGGAAAGCGAAACGCCAAAACGTAATACACGGAATACTGTAGCGATTGCGCGAGGACAACAAGAACACTTAGTACAGCAGCGGACGCCCGGCGATGGTCTCTAAGATTCGAGAGGGCGCTTGCTCCGGAGAAACCAGCGCTTCGGGCGAAATGAGGAATGTTTGCTCGACGGCGTACTGTCCAGACATTGCCGCATGCGCGACACCGTCCGTAAACACAAGCCACGTGGCAGAGGGCGGAAATTCCAACCACACCTTGGGGCAATCCTTCTGGAATGCGGTGTTCTCTTTCAGGTAATCGTGAAACCCCAACATGAACGTGTCGTAGGGAGTGCGGCCCATTCCGCGAAAACCGAGCTTCTCGCCCCAATCCTGCACGGTTCGGCTCAGCCGGGAGGCTTCGGCGATTCGCTGAAGGCCGGCTCCCTTTGCGTATCGCCGGGCGAGAACTTCGAATTTCTCGGTGGTGTTCCACACGCGCGGCTTCGCCGGATTCAGATTTGTGAATACCCGAAGAATGCGTCCACCGCGCGTCGGCCGGCTCGGAAAAGCGTCCACGTGAAGCAAGTCGTTTCGCTTGTGCAGCGGCAGGTCGCGATTTTCTTCCTCAAATGGACGAAAGCTCGAGAAATCAACCGTCCATTTCCCGGCGTACGGTGCGAGAAATTTCTCCAGAAACGCGATCACTTCCGCCGAATAGTTGCGCAAGATTCCCCGCAGCCGCTCGACGGTTGCGGCACTGCCGGAAACGCCTCGCAGGACATCTTCACCGGGCCGGTAAGATACATTTTTGTGCATGCGCAACTCGGCCCACTCCTGGGCGAGTAGAAACTGCCGATCCTCGACGGGAAGCTTGAATGGCGGCTCGCTGAAAAACAGGATCTCGCCGCGCTCAAGCATCTCGCAATACGCTCGCGCCCGGTCCTGGCGCACCTCAGGACGCGCCCATCCGGACGCTTGCTTGAAATCGTCCACGGCAATCCAAGGTAGATTCGGCATGATAGTGCAACTATAACTCCGTACCTCTGTCG
>DATDMO010000463.1:0-12068 GCA_036518755.1 Candidatus Acidiferrales bacterium
GGTTCGTTGCGATAAGCCGGCACCCGCTTGCCTTCGATCACCCCTTCGCCGTATTGGCCGCGCACGGCATGGTCGAGGACCTTTTCAGGGCTGAAAGGCTGAAGGGCTCGCAAGATTTTTGTTTGTTCGTCGTGGACCGCATCGGCATCGAAAGAAATCGGAGGCTCCATCGCGCACAGCGTTATCAACTGAAAAATATGATTGGGGACCATGTCCCGCAGAGCGCCCGCCGTCTCGTAATAGCCGCCACGCAGTTCGACGCCCAATTCTTCCGCGACGGTGACTTGCACATGATCGACGTAGCGGCGGTTCCAAACCGGCTCGAAAATGCCGTTAGCGAATCGGAAGGCCAAGATATTTTGAACGGTTTCTTTTCCGAGGTAATGGTCGATTCGGTAGACCTGTTTTTCGTCGAGCACTTCGCCGACGGCGTGGTTCAGTGCTATGGCGGATGGCAAGTCGTGGCCGAAGGGCTTCTCGATCACGACACGTTTCCACGTTCGAGCATCCTGTTTGGTAAGCTCGGCGACACCCAACTGCTGCACGACGACAGGGAAAAATTCGGGGCTCGTAGCCAGGTAAAAGAGAACATTGCCGCCCGTGGACTGCTCCTTTTCCACCTGAGCCAAAGTTTCTTTTAGTTTTCCGTACATTTTGGCGTCGTGAAAATCGCCAGACACGTAGTACAGACGCTTGACGAGCCAGTCCCACGACTTCATGTCCACGCCGCCTACGGCGAACTCCCGAATGTCTTTGCTGGCCCGGTTGCGGAACTCGTCCACCGAGAAAGATTCGATCGACACTCCGATAATCGCAAATTCGTCGGAGAGTAATTTGCTCTTGCAAAGGTTGTACATGGCGGGGATCAGCATCCGCTTGGTGAGGTCGCCACCCGCGCCGAAAATCACCATCGCGCAGGGCCCGGCAGGGGTGCCCAAAGTTTCTTGCGTTCGCTTCCCTGAGTCAGTTTGATCCACGAAATGAACCTCCGAGGGGGCGCAAAGGGCCTCCGAACTTGTGACGAGCAGACGCGACCCCTATCCTTTGTTTGCAACAACTTAGGAGGCTTTCTACTCGTCCAGTGTGTCGATCAGATTCTGGGGTGCGCCCGCGGGTAACTCGATACCGCCCCAGGGGGCGCGAGCCACGGAGCGGCGCGCAGAAGAGAGGCGACGGCCCCCGCGATGGACCGGTCTTCGCGAGACCTTCGACCGAGCCGCTATGTTGCACAAAAGTTTTCATCGCATCCATCTTAATACACGAGAGGTGGGGCGCAAGGGTGAGAGTGTGTGGACCTTTGATTGCGAGCGGGATGGCGCCCATCAGTATTGGGGCAGCGGGATTCTGTCGGCGATGTCACGGCCGATCGCAAGATCGGCGATCCACGGCAAGTCCAGTAGCTTTATCACCTGATTGCGGAGGAACAGAGAGCGTTTCGACTTGGGTGCAAAAAAACCGGCAAAACGCAGCGCGGCCTTTTGCTTATCGCGGACAAACGGTGCAAACAGGCTTTGGTAACGGGCAAACGCCTCGGCATAGTCGCCATTTGAGCGATGAAGTTCTCCCGCCAGGATATAGGCGGCCACCATGGCGAGCGCGGTACCTTGCCCTGCGAGCAATGACACGCATGAGGCCGCATCGCCGACCAAGGTCACGCGTCCCCGCGTCCATAGTCCTTCTTGTTCATTCATGCGTATCTGGCTGACGCGATCGAAATAGAGATCGTTCGCGGCGTCAAGAGCATCCAGAATCTGCGGGCATTCCCATCCACTTTTTCCGAAGCGTTTTCGCAACAGCGCTTTTTGAGCTGAAAGGTCGCCGGGGCCGACGGGATCAGCATCCGCGAACGTGAACAGGAACAAAGTGCGGTCGCCGCGCATGGTAAAGCGGCCTACCTGCTGATGCACCTCCGTGTGAAGCACGTACACGAGTTCGTCCCTCGGCCTATAACCCGCGACTTCCAGAGCGGCTACTTTGCATCCCAGATATTTCTCGAACCGATTTTCCGGTCCAAAAACGATCTCGCGGACCCGGGAATGAAGACCGTCTGCCCCGACAACGAGATCGAAGTCGCGCTCCGCTCCGCTCTCGAATACGACATGCACGCATTTGTCGCTCTGGTCAATTTGGGCCACGCTGTCGCCGAAGATCGCCTCGACTCTTCCTTCCAGCAGTCCGAATATCGATGCGGCCAAACCACTGCGCGAAAGGGTTATAAAGCGGCCGCTCGTAAGGCGGTCAAAGGCGTCGACTGGAAATCCCGCTATCTTTTTCCCGGCTCGATTTACAACTCGCAACTCCTGGACCTTATATCCTTCGAGGGTGATTTCGGGAAGGAGGCCCATGCGATCCGCGATTTCGTAACCCGCGCCCCAGAAATCAATTACGTAACCGCCGGTGCGCACTCGGGGAGCTTTCTCGACGAGGGTAGGCTCGATGCCGTGGTGGGCCAGCCAGTATGCGAGAGTGGATCCCGCGATTCCCGCACCTGATATCAAAACCCGCACGAGATACAGAATACCACCGCGATATGCGGCGATGGCAGGTTTGTGAAAAAAGTCGTGCAGTGGGATCGGCTAGCCTCCCGCGCGATAGCGCCGCAGAAGGCGCGGCAACGCTTTCGTCAGTGGAGGCCGACGAGGCCTTGAACGGATTCGATCAGTTTCGATGAGTCATAACCCACGCCGTCCTTGAAGACTATCGCTACCTTTTCGATGTCTTTTATGTTTTGTGATGGGTCGCCATTGATTACGACGATGTCAGCCTGCTTGCCAGCGGCCAGCGTGCCGATGCTATCCAACTCACCGAGAAATTCGGCGCCGTTCGATGTGGCAATGTGAATCGCTTCGAGAGGTGTGAATCCGGCCTCGACGAGCAATTCAATCTCGCGCTGGTCGCCAAATCCGGCGATCACGCCGCCGTATCCGGTGGGATCAAGACCGGCAAGCAGCCGGCCGCCTTCTTTTGCAAACTCGCGCTCGAATTCCATTTCTTTCTTAAAGAGGGCGGGCCAATCGGATTTTGCGGCTCCGTCGGAAATTCGGGCGCGACGGGTAAGGTAATCGATTCGAGATTCGGGAAGCATGGCGTTGAGAACGCGAGCATCCACGGGAGCGCGATTGGGAACGAACGTCTCGTAAACCGGAAGCGTTGAGGTGACCGCGACATGATGAGCAATCAAGTCCAGAATCATTTCGTGAATGGGCCCGCGGGTCACATCCATGCCGAGCAGAGCTTTATCGGCGGCGTTGCCGTCGGGACACTTGCCGGGCTTCTTGTCCGGAAAAAACTCCATGTCCTCGAGTAAGCCGTGCTCGAGGTCATCGATGCCCAGAGCGGCGGCTTCGCGAAAGCCGATGGAGCAAAGATGTCCGGTGACTTTGATTCCGTGAGCATGCGCAGCTTTCACGGCGGCGGCTAGCTCTTCCGGCGTGATGTTCATATAGGCTTTGAAGGACGTAACGCCTTCAGAAATCCAGTACTCCACGGTGCGGCGCGCGTCTTCGGCGTCCTTCAACTGATGCATTTGGAGGGTGAAGGCACCCTGGCCCTCGAGATACGGCCCCGTGACGTAAATTTTGGGCCCTGCCATCTTGCCTTCGTCAATGGCGCGCTTCAGTTCGAGGTCGGTGTAAGGCTCGATGCTCCCGGTGGTGCGCAGCGACGTGACTCCTCCCGCCAGGTAGAGACGCGGGAAACTTGCCGCGTGCTCGTTGTAGAGAGGTATCGAACGGCCGGGGGCAGGATAAAACATGTGGTCGTGCATGCCGACGATTCCCGGCATAACAGTGTGTCCTGTGAGATCGAGAACCTTGGCGCCGTCGGGTACCTTGGTGGTCGCGGCATCTCCCAGAACGCTAATTTTTCCATTGCGAATGACGAGCGTTTGGTCGGAGCGCACTGGCGCGCCCGTGCCATCGATCACGCGCACGTGTGTAAGAGCGAGGATCGGGGCGTCTTCTTTTACAAAGGCTCGCACGTCCGGCGAGAGCTGGGGTGCAGCTTGCGACCAACTGTGGGAAGGCCATAAGAGAAAGAGAAAAATCGGGAGGGTAATTCTCTTCATCAGCGTGCCTCCAAAGCCCCGCGTTTCGCGAGGACCTCAGAGCATACCAAGAAAACCAGCCCACGGCGGGAAAGGCACGAGAGGTTAGGCGGCACACGGAGGCGCATTGTGTGCGCGCATCGTAGTGGGCATAGCACTGAGTGGATTGGCCTCTTGTTCGGCGTTCAGGTTTCAGTGTGACTTGTGGCATACTTTTTCCATGAAAGGGAATCTGAAAGTCATCGAAGAACTCAACAAGGCTCTTCGCGAAGAGCTCACGGCGATTAACCAGTATTTCCTGCATGCGGAAATGTGCGAAAACTGGGGCTACCGCAAGCTTTCCGAATACATCAAGAAGCAATCCATCGGGGAAATGAAACATGCGGAAGTGCTGCTGGAACGCATCCTCTTTCTCGATGGATCTCCCACGATGGAACCCCTCAAGCTGACGGTCGGATCAACGGTGCGCGACATGATCGAAGCCGATCTAAAACTTGAGATTTCAGCGGTGGCGCAATACAACACCGCCGTTCAGATCGCCACCGACCAGAAAGACAATGGCTCGCGGGATTTGTTGGTCGACCTGCTTAAAGATGAGGAGGAGCACGTCGATTGGCTCGAAGCCCAACTGCATCAGATGAGGGAAATGGGCTACGAGCGGTATTTGACGATGCAAACCGGAGAATTCAAGGAAGAGTCTTAATCCCCTCTGAAGTCTCGCCGTTTCGCTGATGCCGCCCTCGAACCGCAAGCCGTTCAATTAGGACAGTGCTTGGGTGATGGCTTCGCGGAGCTTGGCTAAGCCGGCGGAGACATCGGGGCCAAGGTGAACGCGAAGGGCGCGGCGGTTGCGTTCGGCGAGCACTTGAAAATCGCCGCGGGCTTGAGCGGCCTGCACGACGCCGAACGTGTACTTCTGTCCTGGCACGGGAAGATCCGAAGCATAGTCACACGTGATTTGAAGGAAAACGCCGGAGTTTGGACCGCCTTTGTAGGCTTGTCCCGTGGAATGGAGGAAGCGCGGGCCAAAGCCGAGGCAGGTGGCGACGCGTCTTTTGTCGCGCACGGCGTGGCGGATGGATTGGAGCGCGGCTTCATTCGCGTCATTCATCTGGATGAAACCGAGCAAGGCGAAGTAATCGCCGGCTTTGAGGCGGCCGAGATGCGCGCGCAAGTACGCAGCGAGCGTGGCATCTTTTCCAGATACGTGCTTCAGAGCGGCGGCATTCTTTTCGTCGGTGAAGAGCTTGATGCCGTCCTGCTCAAAGATCGGCGATTCCTGGGGAAGGGAACCGGATTTTTCGTATTGCTCGGTTAGCTTGCGAGCTTCGATCTTAGCTGCTTCGACATCCGGCTGATTGAAAGCGTTGATGCCGATAATGGAACCGGCGACCGCGGTAGCAATTTCCCAGCGGAAGAATTCTTGCCCGATATCGATTGTTTCGGGGACATTGATACGAATGAGGGGATGGCCGGCCTTTTCGAGTGCGTCGATAGATTTGTCCTGCTTTGCGTCGGGAGCGGCGGTTAGACGCAGGTAGACGAAGACGCGGTCATTTCCGTAGGCATCGGGCGCGCCGATTTCTTCGCGGTCTACAGGGATGAGGCCGCGTCCATCTTTGCCTGTGGACTCAGCGAGCAATTGCTCGAGCCAGGCGCCGAGGTCCGAAATGCCGGGCGAGGTAAAGATGGTGACTTTGTCGCGGCCAACCTTTTGAAGCGTTCCGAGGATTGCGCCAAGAATGACGCCGGGATTTTGGTCCGCGGGCACGACCGAGGCACACGCGTGGACCATTTCCTCGGTACGGTCGAGGAACTTGGAGATGTCGATACCCTGAACCGCGCCGGGAATCGTTCCGAAATTGGAAAGAGCGGAGTAGCGGCCCCCGATACTCGGCGAGCCAAAAAACACGCGGCGGAAACCATCCGATTCAGCAACTTTTTGCATGTGAGAGCCGGGATCGGTGATGGCGATGAAATGCGATGGGGCTTTCGCGGGGCCGACGGCCTGCTTGACGCGTTCGAAGAAATATTGCTTGAAGATGTTCGGCTCAAGGGTGCTGCCCGATTTGCTGGACACGATGAAGATGGTTTTGGCGAGATCGAGCTTGGACTCGATGGCTTTGATTTGAGCGGGAGAAGTGGAATCCAGAACCAAAGACTCGGGACAGCCTGAAATCTTGCCGAAAGTGAATTTCAAGACTTCGACGCACAGGCTAGAGCCTCCCATGCCGAGAAGCACGGCATGCGTGAAGCCCTCGGAAGCGATTTCATTGGCAATTTGGCGGAACCGATCGACATTCGATCTTTGATCCTCGGTAATAGAAAGCCATCCGAGCCACTTGCTTTCGTCGGAGTTGGTCCAAAGGGAAGCATCGCGAGCCCAGAGGCGCTTGACCTTGTTATTCGTAGTCCAATCATCGAGGGCGGACCTGACTGATTGCGCGAGATCAGACGGCAATTTGTAGGAAAGGCTCCCGGAAGCGGACGGCGCGGTCTTCTGAACGCTCTTCTCGACGGCCGCGAGGAGCTTATCGAAAGCCTCAGCAAACAGCTTGACGCCGTCTTCAGTCAGTTGGTCAGTGACGGCCTTCATGGAGATTCCCGCGCGGGCGAGGTCGTTCATGGTTTGACGAGCTTGGTCCACATTTTCCTCGAGGCTTGCGCGCGGCTTGCCGTGGTCGCGGAAGGCGTCAAACGTGGCTGGAGGGATGGTATCGACCGTGTCGGGGCCGATCAGTTCTTCGACATAGAGAATGTCGCTATAGGCAGGATTTTTCGTGCTGGTGCTGGCCCAGAGCAGACGTTGAGTGGTGGCACCACGTTGGGCCAGGGATTGCCAGCGGGGTCCATCGAAGATTTTCTTGTAGAGTTGATAGGCCAGCTTGGCATTGGCAATGGCGATTTTGCCTTGAAGCCCGCTTAGAAGAGCACGATCGACGCCGGAGGGCGGATTCTTGAGCAGTTCGGTAAGCTTGCTATCGATGAGCGCGTCGATGCGGCTGACGAAGAAGCTGGCGACGCTGGCAACGCGGCTGACGTCGCCATCACGTTTTGCGAGATCCTCGAGGCCGGCGATAAATGCTTCGGCGACCTTCTCATAAACTTCCTGGGCGAAAAGGAGCGTGACATTTACATTGATGCCGCTGCCAATGAGTTCGCGGATGGCGGGCAGTCCCTCGGGCGTGCCGGGGACCTTGATCATAATGTTCTCGCGAGCGACGGCGGCCCAGAGGCGGCGCGCCTCGTCGATCGTTTCGCGAGTCTTGTGGGCGAGGTAGGGCGAGACTTCGAGGCTGACGTAGCCGTCGCGGCGCTTGGTTTGAAGGTAGACGGGCCGCAAGATGTCTGCTGCATCCTGAATATCGCGGATGGCGAGACGTTCGAAGATGGCCTTGGCGTCGAGGCCCTTTTCTTTGGCAAGTTGCTCGAGCGACTGGGCGTAGTCCGTGCTGCCGGCGATGGCTTTTTCGAAGATGGCGGGGTTCGAGGTCATGCCGCGAAGGCCGTCTTCGGCAATGAGGCGGGCGAGCTCGCCGGTGGTGAGCAGGTTGCGGCGGATATAGTCAAGCCAAACGGATTGGCCGAAACGGGTAAGGGTTTTGAGCGGATTTTCGGGTTGTTGTTTCCCTTGCGCAGCGGCGGTTGGATTCGCGGCGGTCGTCATTGTGTATCCCCCAGATAAATAATCACCAGACGATTCTAGCGCAGGTGAGGGCCGGGCGCGAATTTCGTGGGAAGCGTGCGCAGACCGTGCGCAGGCCTGGCTTTGAGGCAAATTTGTTGTGCCGGAAGAATGAGAAGCGTAGGATGCGTTCCCGAAGAGGTGTGACATGGATTCAGCGGCGGCAGCGTTTTCATCCAGCGGAGCTTCGCACGATCTGGACTTTGCTTCGGCATTGCAGGCGGCCGAAGCTATTCGCAAGAAACAGGTTTCGTCCGCCGAGCTGACTCGCCATATTTTCGAGCGAATCGAGCGCTACGATCCGGCGCTTCATGCTTTCGTCTACCAGTTGAAAGAAGACGCGCTGGCTCGAGCCGACGCGGCTGACGAAGCGGTGGCGAAGCGCGAAACGCTCGGTGTATTCCATGGCGTTCCAATTCTGGTGAAGGAGAGCTTTGCCGTAGCGGGCTATCCGTGCACGTGGGGAATACCGGCGTTGAAGGATTCAAAGGCGCCGCGGAATGCCGTTGCCGTGGACCGGCTACTCGGCGCGGGTGCGATTATCGTCGGCGGAACGAATGTTCCACTAAATCTTCAGGATTGGCAGTCCTACAATTCGATTTATGGAACAACCAACAATCCGTGGGATTTGAAACGAACGCCGGGCGGGTCTTCAGGGGGAGCGGCTGCGGCGCTGGCGGCGGGGCTCGGGTACCTTGCCATGGGAAGCGATATCGGCGGGTCGATACGCATGCCTTCAAATTTTTGCGGGATTTATGGGCACAAGCCAACGTTGGATCTTGTGAACCTTCGAGGCCACATGGCGGGCGGAAGTTTCTCTGCGTTGGGTTTTTCCACCTTACTGGCTGTCGTTGGACCAATGACGCGAAGTGCGCCCGACCTGCTGGCGGCGCTAAAGGTGCTGGGAGGGCCGGAGGGTTGGGACGCCAAAGCGTGGAAATGGGAACTGCCGCCTTCACGCGGAGCACGCTTGAAAGAGTTTCGCGTGGGCTACGTTCTAGACGATCCAATCGCTTCTCCCGTGCCTGAAGTGGCGGCGGCGTTGGAAAAAGTGGTCGAAAGCCTGGGTCGGGCGGGCGCAAGGATGAAGCCCGGTTGGCCGACGGGATTTCAACCGGCAGCGCTGCTGGAGACCTACCTCTTCATGCTGTCCGCCTTCACGTCTAGCATGGCCCCTCAGGCCGAACAGCAAGCCCGAAGAGAAAAACTCGCGAACGCTTCAGATCCTATGTCCCTGGGAGCTAAATCCATATTCGCGGACTGGCAACGGCAGAACTTACAGAGGTTGGCGTTTCGCGCTCAGTGGCAGGCTTACTTTGATGAGGTGGACGTTTTTCTTTCGCCCGTCGGGTTCATGACAGCGTTTCCTCACGATCACAGTGAGCCGCAAAGCGAGCGACGGATTGCCACAGCTGGCGGGCCTCGAAAATACATGGACTTCTTGAACTGGATCGCACCCGCGACGCTGACCGGCTGCCCAGCCACTGTTGCGCCGGCTGGCAGAACCCAAGCGGGAATACCTGTGGGAATTCAGATCATGGGGCCATATTGGGAAGACGCCACGACGATCACCTTTGCCGAGTTGCTAGCTCGCGAGGTGGGCGGGTTCGCGCCGCCGCCGGGATACAGCGAGTAGCTCCGCGCCAATGAAAGAAATCAGGCCGAGCGGCGGAGAGGACGTGCATCCGAGACTCCATATTTTAGCAGCAGGCGGAGCGGGCGAAGCGCGACATAGAGCGGAGCGAGCGGGCGAGGCAGGCGGACCATTTCCCAATCCTCTTCCGCAGGCGAAACCGTCAGGCGGGCGGAATAACGCCAGCCCTCGAAAATTCCATCGAGCATGCGGCGGCGAAACCAGAATCTCCCCGCTGCGCCGAGAGAATTTGCGCCGTCGTGAAATATTCTTAGCTCGATTTCACGCGAAAGGACACCGGCGATTTCATCGGCGTTAACGCGCCGCGAAATTTCGTCCGGCAGCGACAGGTCGAAAAAACCTATGGCCAGTGCAAGCCCGAGATGGAGCATGCGCACGGCGCGCAACGATTCTGCGCGGCGGATGACCTGATCCCAATCGAGCCGCGGGTGGGCTTGGACCAACTCTGCGACATCGGCGATCCAACTGATGCGTTCCCAGAAGTCCTTCGATCCGTGGATGCAGAGAAGGGATAAGCCATCTTCGGGACCAAAGGTTTCGATTACGTGTCCGCCAAGTGAGACGCGCATGAGACGCTCCGCGAGGGCGTCAATATCCGGCGTCAGTGGAAAATGGCGCAGGGTGCGCTCGGTGTGAAGGTCGACGATCATGCGGCGGCGCTCGTTGCGATAACAGTATTCGCCGGGAACGAGCGAGGCGGCCGCGTCCACAGAAAGAGTCCATGGATATTTCGCGCGGTAGCCAAGGCTGGTGACAAAGCGGTTCGCTTTGGGCATGTCCTTCTGACGCAAGATAAGGTCGAGGTCCTCGAACTCGCGCAAGGTGAAGTCTCCGTAGGCCTGCGCGGCGAGAACGGGGCCTTTGTAGGGAATCGCCTGAACGCCCTCGGAGCGGAACACATCCAGAATCGCGATAAGCTCCGCGGTGAGGGCAAGGTTGCGCACGGCCGTGATGCGCGCGAGGCCTTTCAACAGTTCAAGTTGCGCAGATGAGAGGGCATCGCCCGCTATGGTAGTGAGTTGTTTGGCGAGAAGCGGCGTAACAGAATGGTACGAGGCGTCGGCCAGAAGCGAATCCCAATTGAGCGGACCGGCCGTCAGCGAGCGAATCTCACTCGCGACAGCGGGCGGCATTTTCGTCCGCGCGCAGCAGACGAGCAGTCTTTTTTCTGGAGAAGTAGTTGCGCTCACGGAGCTGGCTGTCCCCATCGTGCAAGCGAGGGCTAGCCGCAATCTTACGATATCTTGCTATAATCCGGCACCAACACATGGACTTCGACCACTTAATTACCTTTCTCGAAATCGCGAAACAAGGCAGTTTTTCCCGCGCGGGACAGAAACTGTACCGCTCGCAACCTGCCGTGAGCGCACAGATCCGGCAGCTCGAGCAGGAATACGGGCAAAAGCTCTTCGATCGCGTGGGAAAGTCGGTTCGGCTGACGATTGCCGGCGAAACGCTGCTCGAATACGCGGCCCGGCTCCTGACCCTTCGCAATGAATCCTTGCAGGCGGTGGCGGATCAATCGAATACGCCGCACGGCACGCTCGCGATCGGCGCGAACGAGGCGACGTGCCTCTACGTTCTGCCGGATATTTTCGCCGAATTCAACCGGCGCTTTCCCGGCGTGCAGATAAGCATCTACCGGAATTTCAGTCACAAGGTTCTCGAGAAAGTGGAAGACGGTACGCTTGACGTGGGCATCGTCACGCTTCCGGTGAAGTCGCCCAGCCTGAAGGTTCACCCGATCTTTCGCGACCGCCTGATGCTGATGGTCAGCCCGTCAAATCCATTGGCTGCCGCAAAAAACGTCCGCACCAGCGATATCGCCGAACAGCCGCTGATCTTTCCGAAAACCGGATTTACGCGGCAGGTGCTTGATAAACAGTTTAGGCCATTTCGTTCGCGCTTGCGGGTCACGATGGAGTTGGCCAGCGTTGGAATGATCAAGCGTTTTGTGGCTGCGGGCCTCGGCGTCTCGTTGATCAGTGAAGAATTCGCGCAAGACGAAGTGCGGGCCGGCCAGGTGAAGCTCGTCCCGATTTCCGACATGGAAGTGTGGCGTGAACTGGGGCTGGTTTACCGGCGCGACCGCACGCTGCCGCGTTCGGCGTCAGCATTTGTGGCACTCGCGCGCCAAGGCGTCGGCGCGAGCGACAACGAAGGCAAGGCGGCAGCCAAGCGCTGAAGCTTCCCGTCGAAACGAAGAATTAAGGCTGCTTGCGCAGTAGTTTGTATAGCTCGTTTGCAGCGTGAAATTCCGACTCGATCTCTTTGCTAGCCAAACGCGTCCTGATGTGATCGATGGCTTGTCCGAGACGGTCGAGCGCGCGGGAAACATTTTCCGTGTTGGTCAGAAAGACGTCGCGCCAAACTTCGTAGGGACTTCCCGAGAGCCGCAGCATATCCTGCAAGCCGGGCCCCGCCAGAGCAAGAGGCAAACCCGTCTCGTCCGTTTCGTCTTGAACGACGTTCGCTAGCGCCACCGACAAGAGTTGCGGCAGATGTGACACGATGCCCACCGCCCAATCGTGCGTTTCCGCGTCAGACCAAACAGGTCGCGCCCCCATCGCACGGACCAGCTCTGCGAAATGCTTTACCCGAGGATCGGGATCGGCCTCAGCGGCAATCAGCGCGTACGGCGCACTGCGAAGTAGCTCCGCGTCGGCATGTTCGATGCCCGAAAC
>DATDMO010000464.1:0-2335 GCA_036518755.1 Candidatus Acidiferrales bacterium
CGCTGGCGAAAGAACTGGACGAAACCGGCCGCTTCCCGCATGAAACCGTGCGCAAAGCGGCGGAACTGGGCCTGACGGGAATTTCGGTGCCGGAGAGATACGGCGGCGCGGGCATGGACCACATTTGCTACTCGATCGTGATGGAGGAAATCGCGCGAGTTTGCGCGTCAACAAGCGTGATCCTTTCGGTGCAGAACTCGTTGTACTGCGCGACGATCGACCGTTTCGGGACCGAGGAGCAGAAGCAGAAGTTCCTGGCGCCGTTTGCGCGAGGCGAAAAGATCGGGTGCTACGCGCTGACGGAGCCGCAAGCGGGTTCGAACGCAGCGGCGCTGGCGACGAAAGCGGTGCGCAAGGGCAGTTGCTATGTGGTGAACGGCACAAAGGCGTGGATCACGAATGGCGGGGTTGCGGACGCGGGAATCGTCTACGTGAACACGCAGCCGGAAAAAGGAGAGAAAGGGATTACGGCGCTGATCATCGAGAAGGGCACGCCGGGATTCCGTATTGGCAAAGAGGAACAGAAGCTGGGGATTCATGCGACGGCTTGCACGGAACTTTCGTTCGCGGATTGCGAAGTGCCGGTGGAGAATCGCGTGGGGAACGAGGGAGAAGGGTACAAAATCGCGCTCTCGATGCTCGATGGCGGCCGGATCGGAATCGCGTCCCAAGCAACGGGAATTGCGCAGGGCGCTTTTGAAGCTGCTCTCGATTATGCGCAGCAAAGGCAGGCGTTCGGGCATCCCATCGCCGAGTTTCAGGCCATTCAATTCATGCTCGCGGACATGGCCACTGAAATCGATGCGGCGCGATTGCTGGCGCGGCGCGCCGCATGGAAGCAGGATTCGGGAGCGCGGTTCTCGATGGAGGCGGCCATCGCCAAACTTTTTGCCAGCGAGATGGCCACGCGCGTGACTCACAAGGCGATTCAGATTCACGGCGGCAACGGGTATAGCCGGGAATATCCAGTTGAGCGGGCCTATCGCGACGCGAGAATCACGGAGATTTACGAGGGCACCAGCGAAATTCAACGGCTGGTGATCGCCGGGTGGGTTTTGAAGGGTAATTAGCTTTCCGTTGTATTCTTCCGAGGTGCTTCCGCTCGACAGTTCGGAGCCATTCGATCGGGCGCGCGATGCAGAGTTTTTTGCGGAGCTACCATCGCGACCCGGCGTGGTGCGCATCGAAATGCGCGAGACCGGGCGGCCCTATCTGGCGCGGACGGCGGACATCCGGCGCGCGGCCCAACGGCTTTTGAGCGTGCCGGAGGAAAACTCAAAGCGGCTGAACTTGCGGGAGCAGGCTGCGCAAGTCAGTTACCGAGCCACCGGTTCGAAATTCGAACAGACGCTGACACTTTACGAGCAGGCACGCGAATTGTTGCCCGATCGCTACCGGCAGTTATTGCGGCTGCGGCCGCCGGCGGTGCTGAAGATCAATCTGCGCAACGCGTATCCGCGGAGCCATGTGACACGGCGCATACGCGCCGACGAAGGATTTTACTTCGGGCCATTTGCGTCGCGCCGGTCGGCGGAGGCGTTCTCAGAAGGTTTCCTCGACTTGTTCAAGATTCGCCGCTGCCAGATCAAGATTCGGCGCGATCCGAGTTTTCCCGGATGCATTTATTCGGAAATGAAGATGTGCCTGGCGCCGTGTTTTGCGGGTTGCACCAAGGAAGAATACGACGCGGAAGTGGCGCTGGTCGTCGAGACGCTCGACACAGCAGGCGGAGCGCTCACCGCGAAATTCGAACGCGAGCGGGAAGCAGCCAGCGAGGCGCTGGACTTCGAACGAGCCGCCGCACTGCACAAGCGCCTGGAGAAGGTAGCAGCTGCCTTGCGCGGGCTGCCGGAACTGGCGCGGCGAATCGATGAGCTGGATGCGGTGATCCTTCAGCGCGGGAACAAGGAGAAGAGCATCGCTATGTTTCCGTTGGCGGGCGGAGTGCTCGCGGAACCGATATTCCTGAATTTCACCGAACTATCGAGCCAGCCGCGCTCAGTCGAGGCCATCTTGCGGCAGGCGTTGCAGGCGGCTCAAGCGCACGAAAGCAGGGAATCCGTAGAGACAGATTTGCGAGGACGGTATGGCCTGCAGGCGGCGCCGGCGGAATTATCAGAGCATCTAGCGCTCGTGGCGCGCTGGTTTTATTCGAAGCCGCGAGACGGCGAAATTCTCTTTCGCGAAGGCGATTGGCCCTACCGTCGAATCCTGCGGGCCTGCAACCGACTTCTGGCTCCTGCTGCTTCTTCGCCTGAACCGCCGAGTTCCTGAGCAACGCCGGCACAATCCCAGGCCAAGCGAGCAGCGTTGCATCGTACAATTCAAGAATATG
>DATDMO010000465.1:0-4357 GCA_036518755.1 Candidatus Acidiferrales bacterium
ACGAGGGGCGGGAATTACAAGCAGGAGGTTGTGTGGACTTTCTGCTTTTGCGGGCGGCGTCGCTAAACGAGGTGCCGCGCTTCGCTTCCTTGCGGATCGCCTTGAGGGCGATCCGCAAGAGGACATTCAAACTGAACGCAACAAGATGCGCGGCGGTGAATTCTAGCGGCTACATGCGGCCTTCGTCGCCAGAAGGACCGTAGATCGAGGGCACGGGAACCTGATTCATCCGGAGATAAACGGAGAGCTGGCCGCGATGATGGATCACGTGGTTCAAAATCATACTGCGGAGGACTTGGATGCGGGGCATGGCGAAGAACGTCTTGCCGCCGTTCATCAGCGTCCAGACTTTCTGCAGGTCTTCGTCGCTCGCCTTGGAGATGGCGGCGCGAGCGGATGCGACGTTCTTGTCAAAGAGATCAAGCAACTGCTGGCGGGACTTCATGACTGTTGGTTGCGTTGGAGGAGCTCCCGGCGGCGCAAAATCGAAGGAGTCACTTTGAAGAGTCGCTGCCGCGAAGCCACACATCTCAGCGATGTGTCCGGCCAGCCGACCCATGGCCATTGAACTGTCGTGCGGCTTCCAATCGACCTTATTCTCGGGAACTCGCTCGAGGGTTTTCCGGGTGGTGGTCATTTCATGTTCGAACTCGGGAAGAAATGTGTCACGTATTGGCATGGCGCTACCTCCTCAGTAGCCGTTTTTTCCGGACGCTTGAATTTTACCCTAAGCGGGTGAATGGCGCGCAGGAGCACGGCAATTCAGCCGAGCGGTACTAGGGCGAAGTCGCAGCGGGCCCGAGGGCCGCCAGCGACCCGCATTGGATGGCCGGTTGGTTAGCCGAGATTCTCGATTTCTTTCTTGGCGCGTTCGAGAATTTCGCGGATTCGGGAGATCTTCTCGGAGTTCTCGGCGCCCCGCGTGGCGGCTCGCATGGCGGCTTTCATGACGCCTGCGGCGGGTCCGGCGACTAGGCCGCCGGCGGGTCCCATCCATGGCGCCCAATCGCCCCATGACTGCGCCCGCGCCCAGATTTTCTTCACCGTCTCGGCGGACTGCTTGAGTTCGTCTCGACCAGCATCGGTGAGGCGATAAACACGGCGGCCTTCGGCCTGGTCCGATGTGACCAGCCCCTCGTCCTCAAGTTGCTGGAGAGTGGGGTAGGTGGCACCGGCGCTGGCGCGGTAGAGTCCGCCAGATTTGGCTTCGAGATCCTTCATGAGCTGATATCCGTGCTTGGGGCCATCCTCAAGCAAAGAAAGAAGGGCCAGACGAACCTCGCCGCCGCCGAAGAAGCGGCCCCAACGATTCCAAGGGCGATAAGCGGCCCAAGGCACTGCGGTTGCCCAAGTCCAAGCGACTGCCGGATTACCACATCGCATGCGATACCTCCTGATAGGTCTCATACTATATCGTAAGATATAACGGATGTCAAGGTCGCTTTGTAGCTGGATAAAGATCCTTTGCCTCGGTGGTCGCCAGTAATCCCCCAAAACGGTGTCCAGTACGAGGCTGGTACCTTTGGTCCATTTTTCTCGACAACTCTCTAAGCGCAAACTTCCTATTTAGCCAGCCCTGCAATCAGGGCAAGGCAGCTCTGGTCGAGGATTATGCAGCCACGATGTCCCAATTGCGGTTCCCTGCTTCATTCGGGTGAGATGCTGTCCGACAGCTCTCAGGCGAAATGCTGGATGTGTATGACGGTGGTAGCGCCAAGCGCGGGTAGGGCAAAGCGAGTTCCGAGCACAGTCGTTCGTCAAACAGCCGACCCAGCCGGAAGGCGGAGCGCAGCCAGGTTCGACAGGGCTTCCGGATCACATACCCAGGACTTAGAAATTCCTCCCGGCCAAGCGATTAACATCCGCGTTGTGAGCGGTGTATCTCAAGGCATGGAATTTGAACTGTCCAGGCCTCTTATGACGATCGGGCGAGTGGGAGGAAAGGCGGATATCCAAATTGACGATCCAGAAGTCTCACGTTTGCACTGCGCGGTGGAAGTCCGGGGCAACACGATTCTGCTAAGCGATCTCGGTTCCACGAACGGTACTTTTGTCGATGACTCTCGGATTCTCGCCACGCGCCTAAACAAGATGTCTCAGTTTCGAGTCGGCTCTTCCTATCTAACGATTGACATCTTCTCCAGCACCAACCAACACCTGAAAGCTTCGGGTAGCTCCCGAACTGACAAGCAAAAATGTGGTCAGCGATTACACGTAGGATAGCGGACAGCGAACTGTGGTTGTTGCCGCTGGGTCAGTTCTTGGGAACCTGCCCACTTTTGAACTCACGCCCGAAACCTCAGACCAAGTGAGAGCAGTTTAGGCCCGGCCGCGGCCGGCCGAGTGGCTGAGGACTCGAGCCTCAGGCATTTCGTCGCGATGGTTCTCCTGAGCGACGGTTGTGGGGGGCTGCGGTGCGGAGGCTTTCGTGTGCTTCCAAGTGTGCACGATGCGATGGATGACGGTGAGATTCGGACCGATGGCCAGGATCCACAGGGCGATCTCCATACGATTGGAGAGTGCACCGAGAATCATCAGGACGAGGCGCTCGGGGCGATCCCAGAAACCGACTTCGGCACGGGGGACTAGAGACTCGGCGCGGGCCTTGGCATAGCTGACCATCACAGCGCCAGCCATGGCGGCACCCGCGAGCACGGCGTACCGGAAACGGTTGACCTGCGCATAGTAGACGAGCAGGCCGAGGAACAGGATCAGGTCCGCATAGCGATCAACGATGGAGTTCAAGAAGCCGCCGAACAAGGAGATTCGGTTCTGGCGGCGCGCCACGGGTCCATCGAGAAGATCGCACAGGCCCGCCAAAATCATCACGCCGCCGGCGGCAGCGAAGCGCCCTTCGGCGAACAAAACTCCGGCCCAGAAATTGGCGAGCAGTGCGGCCCAGGTGATTACGTTGGGAGGGACTCCCGTAGCGGCCAAAAGGGCCGCGATGCGGTCAATGGGCCACGAACTATAACGACCGAGGGTCCGCGTCAACATGAACGGATGTTACTCCGCTATTCTTCGTCATGGATGGTGATAAGGCGCACAACCTCGTATTCTCTTATGCCAGCCGGAGTGGTGACGCTTACTTCGTCGCCCACTTTTTTCCCGAGGAGCGCCCGGCCGATGGGCGAGGTAGTGGAAATCAGGCCTTTCGCCGCGTCGGCCTCTTCAACCGTAACGAGCTTGTACTCGATTTTCGAGGATTTTACAATGTCCAGCACGAGGATGCGAGAGCCATACGCCGCGCGATCCTTGGGCAGATTATTCAGGTTGAGCATGGAGATATCGGCCAGGCGCTGATGGAGCTGGCCAAGCCGCGCCGAAACATAGGACTGCCGCTCCTTGGCATATTTGTACTCAGCGTTTTCCTTGAGGTCGCCATGGGCGCGCGCCGTCATGATCTCCTTGGGAAGATCGCGATGGAGCTCGTGCTCGAGGGCGGCGATTTCGTCTTGCAGCTTCTTCTTGATTTTTTCGGCGATATCGGACATCGGGCGTTGAGCGGCGCCAGGGTGGCGTGGGCCGCGTGTCAGTAAGGTTCCTCTTCCTACTTCTAAAGTATAGAGGATTTACGCGCGCGGCCGCAAACGGGACCTTGGCCGGCATCTCGGGAGGCCGATCAGGGCGATGGCGTCAGGCTTTGGCCTCCAACCGCTGCAAGTTGGACTTGTAGGATCCTGGGACGGCGCGAAAGGAGATGGCCAGCCTGTTCCAGCTATTGATGGTGGCAATCGCCAAGGTTAGGTTGGCGAGTTCGTCGGGCTTGAACTGGCGCGCGGCCTTCTCATAGACATCGTCCGGCACGTTGGTGGCGGCGACCAGGGTGACGGCCTCGGTCCACTCGAGGGCTGCTCTTTCGCGTTCGCTATACATGGGGCTCTCCCGCCAGGCGTTCAGCAAGTAGAGGCGCTGCTCGGTCTCGCCGAGCGCACGCGCATCCTTGGTGTGCATGTCAATGCAGTAGGCGCAGCCATTGATCTGCGATGCGCGGAGCTTTACGAGTTCGAGCAAGGGTCTTTCGAGGCCGCAGGAGTCGACATAGGCCTGGAGGGCGGACATGGTTTCATAGATTTTCGGGGAGAGTTTGTATGGATTAAGGCGTGGCTCCATCTTAGAAGCTCCTTTCGGTTTTTCAGTTCCCAGTATATCGCCGGCGGAAGAGCGACGAAACCCGGCTGCGGCGAGTTCGCTGTACAATTGCACAGATAACGGTTGTTCGGGGACGGGGATGCGGGCAAGGCAGCGGAGAAACTTGTGAATCTGGAACTCACCGAAGAGCAGAGGCTTCTGCAGCGAAGCGTGCGCGATTTCGCGGAGGCCGAAGTGAAGCCGCTGGCGAAAGAACTGGACGAAA
>DATDMO010000466.1:0-5121 GCA_036518755.1 Candidatus Acidiferrales bacterium
GACATGCCATCTTCTAGAGACGCGATGGGATACTGGCGGACCCAGCTGCTCCAGAATTCGACCATTTGCGCGGAGGTGCGCGTGGATTTGTCGGACTTCTTGAAGACGTATTTTTTCGAGCCGCGGTCGTAGAACTCGCTGGCGGCAGGATCGATGGCGATGGCGATCTGCTCGCCAGGCTTGTACCCGGCAGCGGTAATGGCTTCGAGGACGCGTTCGAGCGCTTCCTCGTTGGATTTCAGACTGGGAGCGAAGCCACCTTCGTCACCTACAGCGGTCGAGTAGCCGTTTTTCTTCAGCACAGCCTTCAAGTTGTGGAAGACTTCGACGCCCCAACGCAGGGCCTCGCGAAAATTCGGCGCGCCAAGCGGCATGACCATGAATTCCTGCACGTCCACGGAATTATCGGCGTGCGCGCCGCCGTTAAGAATATTCATCATCGGGACGGGAAGGATATTGGCCGCCGTGTTGGTGGAATACTTTGCGAGATACTTGTAGAGGGGCCGGCCTGCGGCGGAGGCTGCAGCGCGTGCCGCGGCCATTGAGACTGCAAGGATGGCGTTCGCTCCGAAATTGGACTTATTCGGCGTGCCATCGGCTTCGATCATGCGGCGATCGAGCGCGCGCTGATCGGATGCGTCGAGGCCGGTGACGGCCTTGGCGATTTCGGCGTTCACGTGCCCGACGGCCTTCTGCACGCCTTTGCCGAGGTAGCGCGATTTATCGCCGTCGCGAAGCTCGATCGCTTCGTGTTCGCCGGTGGAGGCACCGGAGGGGACGGCAGCGCGGCTGAGGATGCCGCCTTCGAGGCGAACGTCCGCCTCGACTGTGGGATTACCGCGCGAATCGAGAATTTCGCGCCCATGAACGGCGATGATTTTGGTAGACATGATTTCGGCGCACCGAATCCTTTCTGCCTAGCACCAGCTAAAGAGTGGAGTGTACGAGAAACTTTCATGCGAACCAAGCGCGTTGCAGGCTTGATTCGGGACGATAGGAACGCATGGCGGTTAGATATCGAGGTTGACGACGTCGAGGGCGTTGTCCTCGATGAATTTGCGGCGTTGTTCCACGTTTTCGCCCATTAGCGTGGAGAAAATATCCTCGGCGGCGACGGCGTCTTCGAGGCGCACTTTCAGGAGCGTGCGCGTCTCGGCGTTCATGGTGGTGGCCCAAAGCTGCTCGGGATTCATTTCGCCGAGGCCTTTGAAGCGCGTGATGGTGAATTCTTTTTTTGCATCCTCGAGGACGTAGTCCAATAGCTTCTGCGCACTTTCCTTGGTGGCTTTGTCGCCATTGTGAGTGATGGTAAAGGGCGGCTTATCGTTTTCCTCGATGGCTTGGTGCAGGGTGCGCAGGCGCTTGTAATCAGGCGAAGCGGCGAGCGCCCAATTGACGCGGCGTTCTCCGCCGTTTTTCAGCAGCAGCTCGTGAAGGCTGTGCTCCTCATCGAATTCGAGCTTGGCTTCGAGATCGAGCTTCGCCTTTTCGATGGCCTTGGCGAATTCCTGCAGCTTCTTCTTATCCGCGAAATCGGCTTTCTTTTCGAGGTCGCTTTCGGCAAGCAGCTCGACGAGCTTTGCATCGCGCAGGCGGCGAGTGAGCTTCGCGGAAACCTGGTCGTACTCCTGAATATTCAGGAGAAACTGCGTAAGGTCGCCGCCTTCGAGGGCCTTGCCGGTCTTGCCCTTGACGACGTGCTCTTCGGTGGCGCGCTTCATCAGTTCGCGGGAAAATTCGCGCTCATCGCGAATGTAGCGGTCCATTTTGCCGCGCTTGACGCGGTAGAGCGGCGGCTGAGCGATGTAAACGTGCTCTTTGTCGATCAGCTCGCGCATGTGGCGGAAGAAAAACGTGAGCAGCAGAGTGCGAATGTGGCTGCCGTCGACATCCGCGTCGGTCATCAGAATCACTTTGTGATAGCGGAGCTTCGAGGCGTCGAAATCATCCTTGCCGATACCTGTGCCAAGCGCGGTGATGATGGCGCGAATTTCCTCGTGGCCGAGCATTTTGTCGTAGCGAGCCTTTTCGACGTTGAGGATTTTGCCCTTCAGCGGAAGGATGGCCTGATAGCGGCGGTCGCGACCGCCTTTGGCGGAGCCGCCGGCGGATTCACCTTCGACCAGGAAGAGTTCGCAGCGCGCGGGATCGCGTTCCTGGCAATCGGCGAGCTTTCCGGGCAGGCCGCTGGAATCGAGCGCGGACTTGCGGCGCGTAAGTTCGCGGGCTTTGCGGGCCGCTTCCCGCGCGCGCGCAGCGTCAATACACTTGCCGATAATTTTTCGCGCGATCGAGGAGTGCTTGTCGAAATATTCGCCGAGCTTTTCGTTGACCAGCGATTCGACCAGGCCCTTGATGTCGCTATTGAGCTTGCCCTTGGTCTGGCCCTCGAACTGCGGCTGAGGGAGCTTCACTGAAACGACGGCGACGAGCCCCTCGCGTACGTCGTCGCCATTGATCGAGACTTCGTCTTTCTGTTCCTTGAGCAGGCCGAGGGAATTGGCGTAGTAGTTGATGGTGCGGGTGAGCGCGGAGCGGAAGCCAGCAAGGTGCGTGCCGCCATCGACGGTGTTGATCGTGTTGGCAAAGGCGAAAATATTTTCGGCATAGCTATCGTTGTACTGCACCGCAATCTCGATATCGACTTGCCCGCGCTTGCCTTCCATGTAGATGGGCGAATCGTGCAGAGTGCCCTTGCCGCGATTCAGGTGCTTGACGAATTCGGAGATGCCACCGGTGAAACGAAACTCGGCCTTTTTTCCCGAGCGCTCGTCATCCAGCGTGATTTTGAGGCCCTTGTTGAGAAACGCGAGCTCGCGGAGACGCTGCGATAGCGTGTCAAAGCTATAGGCGATCGTAGTGAAGATCGATTGATCGGCATGAAACGTAATTTTCGTGCCGGTCTTTTTCGTTTTGCCGGAGGACTTTAGCTTCGAAGTGGGAATGCCTTTTTCATAGGACTGTTCCCAGACTTCACCGTCGCGCCAGATTTCCAGATCGAGCCAGTCCGAGAGCGCGTTGACGACGGAGACGCCGACGCCGTGGAGACCTCCGGAAACTTTGTAAGTTTCGCTATCGAATTTTCCGCCGGCGTGAAGCACGGTCATCACCACTTCAGCGGCGGGCTTTTTTTCCGTGGCGTGCATATCGACGGGAATGCCGCGTCCATTGTCGATCACGGTGACGCTGTTGTCCTCGTGGACGAGGACGTTCACTTCGTCGCAGAAGCCGGCCATGGCCTCGTCGACTGAATTGTCGACAACTTCCCAGACGAGGTGATGCAGGCCTAGCTCGCCGGTCGAGCCAATGTACATCGCCGGGCGCTTGCGAACGGCTTCGAGTCCGCCAAGGACTTTGATCGAAGTCGCGTCATACTTGTGCCCGGAGGCCGACATTTCTTTTTCAGCCATGAAGTACGCGTCTCCTCAGATGTTGCATGCTGCGGTGATGCCGAGTGATACGTGGGAAGGCGGTCGCGCGGATTAGGCCGAGACTTGCCTTGCCCATTGGTCCCTGTCGCGAGAAATTTTCTCTCGACTTGGGACTCGAAGGGTGTTCAGAGATTCATCCCGTCCGGTTCCGAATTTTCGGGCGGACGCGGCGAAACTCATTTCCCCAATCAGGGGATTCTTCAAACCAATCCGCTGCGCGATTGAGCCGCTGCGTCTGGCGCGACGAGCGGAAACCGGGCGCGAATTGGGCCTAAATCAGTCTATTCAAGAGGAATCTCAAGCACCTAAATTTTACCGGATTGCGGGGGAATTCACAAGGCGATTCCCGTACGGTGATCTCTTCATATAGCATGCGTTATCAATGGCTTACATGGAATATTCTGTTCTCCCTGGGAAGAAAACTATAATGAAGCTTTCTGGCGTGAATCGTGTCCAATAAAGGTGTACGCTGGTGGCACATCTTTCGGGGGTCTCGTGTTATGAAGCGCTCTTGGAATGCCAACATTTGGATTGGATTTTTTCTGCTTCTCGCCGGCGCGTTTAGCTATCCGCTATTTTTCGCGCGCTTTCCAGCAACGCGAGATATTCCCTGGGCGAATTTGGCGATCCTCGCGCTGGCGCTGATTCTGTTGGGCCTCGGAATTGCGCGCGCGTTTCGGCGGCCGGACGCGTATCGAGGAAAAATCTTCGGTAGCATTCTGGGAGTTGTGGCCGTTGCGCTGGCGGTATTTTTCTGCTACGGAGTTTTCTACGGGACGCGGGAAACCAATGCGTCTCATGGAGCGCCGCAAGTCGGCCAAGTCGCGCCGGATTTCACGCTGCCGGATTCGCAGGGAAACCTGGTCACTTTATCCTCTTTGCTAACTTCACCCTTCGCGCCAAATGGATCGACTTCTCCGGCAGCCGGAACGGAATCAGGGAAGCCGGCCGGCAGCGTATTGATCTTCTATCGCGGCTATTGGTGACCGTTCTGCAACTCCGAGTTGCGGAGTTTCGAAAAGAAGTTGCCGGAGTTCGATGCACGAAGAATTCGCGTGGTGGCAATCAGCGTGGATACGCCAGCCGAGTCCGAAAAGTTGCGCAAGTCGCAGGGCTATACTTTCCCGATTCTTTCCGATGCGAAGGATGAAGTGATCCAGCGGTGGGATCTTGTCCATCCTCGGGGAGGTGTCGACGGCGCAGACGTCGCACGGCCGGCGGAATTTCTGATCGATCCAAGCGGCAAGATTCTGTGGGTGAATTTCACCGAAGACTATCGTGTGCGCACTCGCCCGGAACAGGTATTAAAGGCATTCGACGGTTGGGCGGCACATCCCGGAAGCTAAGCGGCGGCCAGGGCGGCACAAACCACCCCAAAATCGGGCCATCACCACACATCACCGTAGACGATTATTCTTTACACCAACAGCTACTTGCGCGATCCGACCCCCAAATTCTAAGATTTATCCCGTATCCTCGGACTGCGCCCATTCGCTTTTGTAACGGACCTCGTGCCCCGTTCCATCAGTCAAATCTGAGCGTGCCACCCATCGTGTGAGGAGAGAAATCGTCAGATGCGCATGGGCATTACGACGTAGCGGTAACGGCTGGATTCGTCGCCAAGAGGACGAAGCTGGCCGGCGGATTGTTCGTCTTTCAGCTCGAAGCTGATGGGACCGTCGGCGGCCGC
>DATDMO010000467.1:0-2129 GCA_036518755.1 Candidatus Acidiferrales bacterium
TTCTGGAAACTGCCGTCGCGAAGCGAAGACCATGACAGGACGACCGGCTTGTCATAGGTGACGCCAAAAAGTCTTGGACCGATCTTGATCGCGAGCGCCGGATAGCGATCCGCTATGATGAGATTCCACGCGGTAGCGAGCGGCAGCAGCAGGAGAAAGACGCAAAATCCGGCGCGAACGAGCGGATGGGAGAGGGCGAGGCGGTTCATCGTCAGAACCTGAAATAGATGAACGGCTGAAATGGCACCGTGACCGCGCGCGCCACCGAGAGAACGTAAACCGTGACAAGGGTCAGCGCCGTCAGGGCCTGGAGCGGCACGCGCGTTTCATAGATGCGGACCAGCGAGGGATAGAGCTTCAACGCCGGCAACAACGAGATCACGGCGCCGAAGGCCAGAGCAAGCGGTACTTCGGGGGGAATTTCGATGGCGCTGGAGCCATGAGACATTCCGAACAGCGCCGAGACGAAGGGCAGCAAATGAGTCGGGGAGTCCGAGCGAAAGATTGCCCAGCCAATCATCACGATGAACAGCGTGACGCTGGTTGCGATCAGGGTGCCGCATCGCGCCAACGCGTCGCGCAAGAACAAGCGGTCGAGTGTGAGGAACAAGCCGTTATACGCGCCCCACAGCACGAAGTTCCAGCTCGCACCATGCCACAATCCGGAGAGCAGGAAGCAGATCCAGAGATTGACATAGGTGCGCAACTCGCCTTCGCGATTTCCTCCGAGTGGCTTGTAAAGGTAGTCACGGATCCAGGTCGTAAGCGAGATATGCCAGCGCCGCCAGAAGTCGGTCATCGATTGCGCCACATAGGGCGTGTTGAAGTTCTCCTTCAGCGAAAAGCCGAGCATTCGCGCAAGCCCGATCGCCATGTCGGAATAGCCGGCAAAATCGAAATAGATCTGCACCGTAAAACAGGAAAGTCCGAGCCAGGCGTAGCCTGCGCCCAAGTGGGCCGGATCGGCGGCAAACACCGTGGTGACGAACAGGCCGAGCGGATCGGCGATCAGGAGCTTGCGTCCGATCCCGCGCGAAAAGCGAAGAAAGCCGGTTGCAAAGTCGTTCCATTCCACAACCGGCGGCTTGGCGATCTGGTCCTTCATTTCGTGATATTTGAGAATCGGCCCTGCCAGGAGTTTTGGGAAAAACAGCACGAACAGGCAATAATCGGTGAATGAAGCGGCGGGCCGCGAGATGCCCCGATAAGTGTCGACGAGATAGGTGATTTTTTCGAACACGACAAAGGAGACGCCGATCGGCAGCGCCAGGCGCAGAAGCGGAATTAAATGCGCGCCGAACGGCGCGAGCGCCAGATTGAGGTTCTCGGCAATGAAGTTCGCATATTTGTAGGTGACGAGTATGGCGAGGTTGCCGATGACACCGGCCGCAAGCGCCAGCCGTCGGGTCTGAAGCGGCGTCGGCTCGCTTAAGTGAAATGAAAGCGCGTAATCGATTGTGGTCGATGCCAACAGCACCAGCACGAACACCGGCTCGCCCCAGAGATAGAACAGCGTGCTGGCGATCAGAAGCGTCCATTTCCGCAGCGAGAGGCCGCCTGCCAGCAAATAGATGGCATAGACCGCGGGAAAGATCGTGAGAAACAGCGGCTCGTAGAAAAGCATAGGGGAGTCAATGTGTTTTCAGAGCCAATTCGGAACGAGCGAGGCGGACGGCGGCCTGATAAAGCACAGGCCCCGCTTCGCGTCCAGTTGAGCGCGGAGGCGAGCGCCAACGGTTCCCTCAAACGAAGCTGCACCAAAAACAGGAGCCTCAGGAGCCTTCCGCGATGCCCTTCAGGAAAGTATCGAGCTGTTTTGCGATGATGACGGCCGATCGCTCGTCGAGATGAACGCCGTCGGCCCAGCGCAGCTCCGGCAGCGAACCGTCGAGCAGAATCCATTTTTGCGGTTCCGGAAATTCCGCATGCGCGGCGGCGGCCACGGTCTTTGCCGTGCGCGTAGCTTGCACTGAAGGCGCAAGGGGCAGCGTGTAGAGATAGACTCTGCTACCACGTGCCTCGATTTTTTCGACCAGCCGCTTCAGCGTCGCCAGATTCTCGTCGATAACGGCTTGCGAAGGCGGCGTGCTCAACGCCTGCACCGCACGCTGGACATAGAGGTGGTTGTC
>DATDMO010000468.1:0-14619 GCA_036518755.1 Candidatus Acidiferrales bacterium
TGAACGTAAGGTCGATGATGAACAGCAGGTCCCATGCGACACGCTCGCTCGAAATCGGATACCACATGCGCGTGCCGAAAGACGTCATACCGTCCAGCACGATGTGACTGGCTATCCCGATGCCGTAGATCAGTGTGAGAATTGCCAGCGGCGGCGACTCGATGTCGCGGAATCGCTCGCTGCGTTTTTTCACCCAGGGGACGGCGAGGCGCGTGAGAAGCGCCAGAAGAAAGGCAAACACTGGCAGCGCCACGAAGGAGTGCGTAATCGCGCGATGGTATTTGACAATCGCAAGCGGGTCGCGCGAAACGATGTCCGCGGCTACGTCGACGTCCGGGAAAACCGCGCCGAGCGTTGCTGCGAATACGGCCACTCGCCCGTGACGCTCGGAAAAATAGCCTTTGCCGAGCAGCGCCCCTGTGATTCCGTGAGTTACCGGGTCCATAGGAGATTCGGAACCGAAGCAGTGTACACGATTCAATCTAGGTAGGCGACGATCTCCCCGCGGAAACCACAAAAATCAAAGCAGTCGAACGCGCTAGAATAGCCAAGCCTCAAACATGAATACCAATGGAAGTCGCGTTCCCCCGGGGCCGAAAGGCCTCCCTTTCGTGGGCATGGCGCTCGACTTGCGTCGCGATCCGCTCGAGGGAATGCGCCGCATGGTGCGCGAATACGGCGACATCGTTCACTTTCAGGTGATGGGGCAGGACCGCATTCTGCTGAATCATCCCGATCTGATCAACCAGGTGCTCGTCATCCAGCAGGGTAAATTTCATAAGAGCGAACTCACCAGAAGAATCACCGGAAGAATGCTTGGCCAGGGACTGCTGATCAGCGAAGGCGACTTCTGGCGCCGGCAGCGCCGTTTGGTTCAGCCGGCTTTTCATCGCAGCCGCATGGCCGAATACGGCGTCACCATGCGCGAGCTCGCGCAGAATCACATTTGCGGATGGCGCGACGGCGAAGAGCGCAATGTAGGGCAGGAAATGATGGCTCTCACTCTGGACATCGCGGTACGCACCCTCTTCGGCACCACGCTCCCTGGAGAAGCCCACCAGGTTGGAAAGGCCATGACCTTCCTGATGCGCTACTCGCTCCGCCGTCAGAGATTGCCGTTTCGGATTCCGGAAAGGTGGCCTACGCCCAGTAATCGCCGCGCCAATCGCGAACTCGAGTTCATCGATTCGATTGTCTACCGCATCATCTCCGAGCGGCGCGCGGAATCGAATTCAAATCATCACACCGATTTGCTCGCGTTGCTGATGGGCGCCATGGATGAAGATGGCAGCCAGATGACGCCGCAACAGCTCCACGACGAAACAATGACGCTTTTTATTGCCGGCCATGAGACGACGGCGCAGATGCTGTCTTGGACATGGTTCGCGTTGAGCGGGAATCCGTCCGCCGAAGCGCGATTGCACGAAGAGTTGAATAATGTCCTGGGCGGACGTTCGCCGGAAGCTGCTGACTTTCCCCGCCTGCCATACTTGCGCGCGGTGATGAACGAAGTCCTGCGCCTCTATCCGCCGGCCTATATCCTAGCGCGCGAAACGGTCGAGCCCTGCCAAATCGGCGGCTACGAATTAAAGCGGGGATCAACAGTAGTCCTGTCGCAGTGGATCACGCACCGCGACGCGCGCTATTTCGACGACCCGGAAGCGTTCCGTCCCGAGCGTTGGCTCGACGGGTTCGCAGACCGGTTGCCCGCTGGAGCCTATTTCCCGTTCGGCGCCGGGCCGCGCCGTTGCATCGGGGAAGGCTTTGCGCTTCTCGAAGCCGCAATCGTTACCGCAACTCTCGCGCAGCGTTTCAGTTTCCGGCTGGTTCCCGGATACCCCGTGGTCGCCGAACCTCTGGTGACGCTGCGGCCGCGTCAGGGCATTCAGATGAAACTCCACGAGCGCTCCTGAGCCGCGGGCACCGCTGCGGCGTACCGTGCCCCGGAAACGCCGAAAAAAGCTCCAAACCGCCCGTTCACCGTAGACGACTTTTCTTTACACCAACAGGTACTTGCGCGAAACCACCCCCCGGTGTAAAGATTTTCTTCGTATCCTCGTACTACGCCCACACGCCACATCGCGACGTCATCCTGAGCGAAGTCCCGCGCTTTTTTCTTCGCGCGGTTTCTGCGCGGCGCGCCAGGAAGGGCTCCCAGGTCGACGGCTAGTCGAGCCTGGGAGATCAGTCGTCGAAGGACCTCTCTTGGACTCACCACTCGCGGGAATCGTACATCTATGCAAGGTTCTTCGGCTGAGCGTCCCGGCGCTTCGTTCTAGTGAACGAATTTGCCTGTCCCCCCGTGCGCCCAGGGATCGTATGTCAGTGAGTAGCGGACTCGCTCCGGGATCGGCGGATGGCTGTAAAACAGGAAAACATCCACAGGATTCGGCGCAGGGTCGGCTAGGTCCACCTCTCCAAGAATCTGAAAGGCCTGTGCGGCAACCTCGCCTGAGTCTGGTGTGAGCCCATGGGTAACTTCGAGGCCGTATTGGTCGGCTTGATGTTCGTAATGTCGGCTGATCGCATTGGTAAGCGGATCGGCTGCAAACGAAAAGATCGTGAGTAGCAACAGCAGCGCGGGAAGGGCAGCCCAGTCGCCAACACCGCGAATTTCCCAGTTCGCACCCCATCGCGCCAGCGCCCACCCAATCGAGAGATATCCCAGATAGAACAACGCCAGAAAAATCGCGGCGTTAAGCGCCAGCAGCTTGGGAATATGGTAGAGCACGTAGTGGCCGGTTTCATGTCCGGTGACAAACACGATCTGCGGGGTGCCCATTTTCGAGATGGTCGTGTCCCAGACAACGATGCGCTTGGAAGTGCCGATCCCCGTCACATACGCATTCAGTGTGGTCGATTTTTCCGACGCGCCCATCCAAAACATCCGCTGCGGCGGAATATTCTCGCCCGCGCGCTGCACCATCTGCTCGAGCGAAGCCGTCAGCGCCGGATCCTTTTCCGCGAGCGGCGCGAACTTGTGAAATAGAGGATCGATCACCAGCGGTTGTATGAACACTCCGAGTACGATGAGCGGCAGCGAAGCAACCCAGAACCAAAACCACCAGCGCCGCCGGCTCTTGCGAATCACAGCGAAGAGGATCCAGATCACGATGGTTCCGATGATCACCGCAATAATCTGGCTCTTCGTCCAGTCCCAGCTCCACGATCTCCAGCCCTGAATGCTCAGCCCGAATTTTCGTGATATCCAATGCTGGCCGATGTCTCCGGGGCTTCCCAAAATGGCGATCGTTAGCACGATCAGCGGAGAGAATATCGCCGCCTGCAAGAATCGGTTCGCGGACGCCCCTTCCGCCCATGCGCGATATTTCGCGGCCAGCCGCCATTTCAAAATCGCCAGCAGCACAACAATGGAATACAGGAACAGTACGATCTGTCCCCAAAATGAGATTTGCGCCAGATGCCGCGCTTTCTGGTAAAGGCTCGGAGGCAGCGTATAAGCGGTTACTTCTTCTTTCTTCTCGGATGTGGAGACGCTAGGCGACCGAGTGGCCTGCGTCGATTGGGACGGCTGAGCCGCAATGCCCAGCGAGCTAGGGTGATTATGAGCAGAGAGAAGCGTCAGCGCCGATCTTCCATTTGCCAATGCCAGCGAGCGTTGCTGCGTGGGCGCCGGAAAGAAAATCAGCAGCAGCGCCAATGCCGAGCTGGAAAGCATTTCACCATCCCTCCCCACCAATTCGAATTCCGTGCCAACAGGAAAAAGTACAGTGAATCTTACCGGTTTGGAATAGTTTTCAGCGGGCAAGCCCCCCAGGGAGTGCTTTGGTCGCATACAGCTCCTTCGACTCCTGTTGCCCATTCCAGTCGACGGCGGTAAGCTTCGTTCGATTCGTGTGGCCTCCCTTCGGCAGCACGAAACGCAGCCGGTGATTCCGAGCGCTGCCTCCCCGGCTCGCGCGGACACCGACTCTCACAAGGAGGGACCTTCATGAATCACAACTCGAAGCGGGGACTCCTCATCGGAAGAGGCTGGGTCCAGGCCATCGCAATTGTTTTTCTCTTTGGCTTCCTAATTCTAGGCCTCCTCGCCTACAGGACTTACACGGACGAACCTCCCATTCCGGCCGAGGTTGTGGATCCTGCCGGAAACATACTTTTCACCGGAGCAGACGCGACTCACGGCCAGGAAGTTTTTCTCAGCAATGGCCTGATGGAATACGGCACGATCTTCGGCCACGGTGCTTATCTCGGCCCCGACTTCACGGCGGATTACCTCCATCGCGCTGCTCTCCTGGTGACGGATTTCTACGGCGGCCCGCAATCCGATCGGGCGAGGCAGCAAACCGTCACCGACTTCAAGACCAATCGGTACGACGCTGCTGGCGGCAAACTTGTCTATACGGCGGCCCAGGCAACTGCGTTCGAAAAGCTAGAAACTCACTACCAGGAGTTTTTCTCTCAGCCCACGACCAAGTTCGCACTCCGTCCCAAAGCGATTACGGATCCAAATCAGATCCGGGAGCTCACCGCATTTTTTAGTTGGTCGGCTTGGGCAGGCACAGCATTGCGCCCCGGACTCCAGTACTCGTACACAAACAACTGGCCGCCCGAGCCTCTGGTCGAAAATCATCCCACCGCTGACACAGTTGTTTGGAGTGTGCTCTCCCTTATTGCCTTGCTGGGAGGCATCGGGCTGTTGCTGCTTGTTTTCGGACGCTGGAATTTTCTCGGCTGGCATGGGAAGGAGCGAACCCGCATTTCCTTCCGCGCTCCCGGGAAAGTGGCCTTGACCCCTGCTCAGCGCGCCACCGCCTGGTTTTTCTTCGTTATGGCGACGCTCTTTTTCTTGCAAGCGATGCTCGGCGGCGCAACGCAGCACTATCGTGCGGACGTCTCCAGTTTTTTCGGGTTCAATCTCGCGCACGTTTTGCCGTTCAACATTGCTCGCACGTGGCATATTCAGCTGGCCATTTTTTGGGTCGCAACCTCTTTCCTCGCCGCCGGAATATTCCTGGCGCCGATGATCGCCGGACAAGAGCCGCGCCGCCAGAACTGGCTTGCCTACGGTCTCTTGGGCGCGCTCGCGATTGTGGTTTTTGGAAGCTTGGCTGGAGAGTACGCCGGAATCGAAGGCTGGATTCGTCATGCCTGGTCTTGGTTTGGCGACCAGGGGTTTGAGTACTTGGACCTTGGCCGGTTCTGGCAAGTTCTGCTCACGGTCGGTTTGCTCTTCTGGGTTGTGATCATGTTTCGAGGACTGCGATCGCGCCTGCGCCAGGAGCACATGGGGAACATGCCCTGGCTCTTTTTCTTCTCGGCGCTCTCCATCCCTGCTTTCTACGCTGTGGGGTTGCTCGCGCGGCCTGCTGAGAATTTCACCACCACCGATTTCTGGCGCTTCTGGGTCGTGCATTTGTGGGTGGAAGATTTCTTGGAGCTTTTCACCACCGTCATGGTCGCCTATATGTTCGTCTTGCTGGGCGTAGTCGACGAACGAGTTGCTCTGGCGATGATCTATCTCGACGTCCTTCTCTATTCAGCGGGAGGCATGGTCGGTACGATGCACCATGTCTACTTCTCTGGAGAACCGGCTCTCCATATGGCCCTCGGCGCCTTCTTTTCTGCTGCTGAAGTCATCCCCCTGACGTTCCTGACTCTCGAAGCCTGGAGCTTTCTCCAACTTGGTGCTGTTCAGGAGGCAGGATCGCATACAACGTTTCCGCACTTTTGGTCGGTGATGTTTCTGGCGGCCGTCGGCTTCTGGAACTTTCTCGGAGCCGGCGTATTCGGATTCCTGATCAACCTGCCCATCGTTTCCTACTACGAAATTGGGACAGCTCTTACGGCCAACCACGGTCACGCGGCAATGATGGGTGTCTACGGCATGATGGCCATTGGATTGGCTCTCTTCTGCCTTCGCTACATCATTCCCGAAAAGCTCTGGTCAGAACGCGCAGCCAAGGTGAGTTTCTGGTCGCTGAATATCGGCCTGGCTTGGATGGTTTTCGCATCCCTGTTCCCCCTCGGCATCCTTCAGCTGTACCACTCGGTAAACGAAGGCTATTTCTATGCCCGTTCGCTTGAGTTCCTGAATAACCGCATGAATATCCTAATCACCTGGCTCCGCTTTCCGGGCGACGTGCTCTTCATCGTCGGCGGGATTCTCCCGGTGCTTTATCTCGCTTGGCTGGGTATTCGGCACTCTGCTCGCGAGGTCACGCTTGAGGATCCCTCGGAACGTCTCTTCACTGAAGTTGTAGAGGTGGGCGGCAGACAATGATTCATGGTTTGCATCCCGACGTTTTGATGGTCTCGGCATACGCGATTCTTCTCGTCGGGGTCGCTGTGGTTCTGGAATTGGTCGCGCGGCAATCGCACCGCCTTTCAGAACAGTTCCACGTCTCCGGGTTCATCTACCATCCTCAACTCGACGCATGGAAGTGTCCCACCGGCCATCATCTCGAACGCAAGCAATCGGATTATGCCCGCAGGCTCGTTCTGTATCAGGCGCCGGCGCACATCTGCAACGCCTGCCACTGCAAGACGGACTGTACGGACTCTGACGAAGGCCGCCAAATTGAGCGCCGCCTCGACTCATGGCTGAGATCGGAAATCCGCCGATTCCATCGTGGACTCTCCCTCGTGCTCCTCTTGCTTGCCGCCTTAATTCTCGCAGCAGAGACTGGCGGCCAGGATAGTTCTCGCGATTGGCTCGTTCTCGGAGTTCTTCTCACGCTGATTGGCCTTTTCGGAATGCGCCTCCTATCCTCTTTCCTGGCTCACGAAAATTGACGCGACAAACGCATTTGTTGGGTCCCCTCGAATTGACTTGCGATAGCAGTTGACAAACTCGCCCAAGAGTTCCGGCAATCGGCGGGAAAATCGACTTTCGCATTGGAATGAAGTCGCCCAGGAGAAATGGCGGAGGAGGTGGGATTCGAACCCACGAGACCCTTTCGGGCCTAACGGTTTTCAAGACCGCCGCCTTCAACCGCTCGGCCACCCCTCCGAAATTAACTTGCTCTAATATTCTAACTCGCCATCCACGTAGTCGGACACATTTCGTCAATCGCTGCACCACTCTGACTAGTTATAAAATCGGCCCCAGCACTGCATTTTCTGTGCCGCAGCGATACAAATAGGTTTACAGTTTTCTTTCACAAGTAACTGGTAGAAGCACGAAGAACGCGCGTCTGATTCTGCGATACAGCTTTCACTCGCCGAAATCATCGCTCCCCTTCTGTTCCTCATGCTGTTGCCCCGGAGCTTTCTGGTCGATTGATTACATCAGTAGCCGTGTCACGTATGCCCAGGTTGACGGGTAAGCGATCGAGAATGGAGGCGCGTAATATGAAGCCAGCCGGAATCCAAATTCTTCTGGTCGAGGATAGTCCCCAGGGCACTCTATGAGCCTGTCGGCGAACGAAACTGGTCGACCCCTTCAGGCATACAACCATGCCCTAACTCGCCTGCGTGTGCTCATTCTCGAAGATAATCAGCCGGATGCGGAACTCTTCGTTCTGAAACTGCATGAAGCAGGATTCGAACTCGACGCGGACACGGTGGATACCGAGGAAGCCTTCGTGGCCAGCCTCCAAGCCCGGGCTTACGATCTCATCCTTTCCGACTACTCCATTCCCCAATGGAGCGGTCTGGAAGCCTTCCGCTTCGTCAAGCGAAGTGGAATAAACATCCCTTTCGTCTTAGTGACTGGCGCACTCGGGGAAGAGGCCGCCGTCGACCTGATTAAGGAAGGAGTGACTGACTATATCCTGAAAGACCGCTTGGCCCGTCTGCCATCTGCCGTGCGCCGTGCTCTGGACGAGAAATTGACGCGCGACGAAGCCGCGCGAGCAAGGCAGGCCCTCCGCGATAGCGAGGAGAAATTTCGGTTGTTGCTCGATTCCACCGCTGAAGCGATCTACGGCGTCAACCTCCAAGGCAACTGCACCTTTTGCAATCCAGCTTGCGCGCGCCTGCTCGGGTACGCCAATCCAAGTGACCTGCTTGGCAGACAGATGCACTCGCTCAGCCACCATACTCGGCCCGAAGGCACCCCCTACTCGGTCGAAGACTGCCCAATTTGCGCGGCCGTCCGTGCAGGACGCGAGTACCACTTGGACGAGGAGCTCCTATGGAAAAAAGACGGCTCCAGCTTTCCCGTCGAGTGCTGGTCCCACCCGATGTTGCATGACGGAAAATCAATTGGTTCGGTCGTGACGTTCCTCGACATATCGGAGCGGAAGCAAATAGAGTACAAGCTTCGGCGGCTCGCCGCCGTTGTGGAGTCCTCACAAGATGCAATCATCAGTGCGACGCTTGACGGAATGATCCTGACTTGGAACCTCGGCGCGGAGCAAATCTACGGATACTCGCGCGCGCAGGTGCTCGGAAAATCGCTTGGCATTATTCTTCCGCCGGACCGGCAGGACGAATTCCACAGCATCCTCAAAAAAATAAGCTGGGGCGAAAAGGTAGAACAGCTTGAAACAATTTGCCTACGAAAGGACGGAAACCAGGTTCCCGTTTCACTCTCCGTATCCTCCATAAAGGATGCGGACGGAAAAATTGTCGGCGCCTCCGCAATCGCCCGTGACATTACCGAGACCAAGCGTCTGGAAGAGATGTTCCTTCAGGCGCAGAAGATGGAAGCAGTCGGCCGCTTGGCAGGCGGCGTGGCTCACGACTTCAACAACCTTCTGGGCGTCATCATCGGTTACAGCGACATTATCGAGGGCCGCTTGAAAGACAATGATCCCGTCCGCGCCAAGGTGGCACAAATCAAGAAGGCAGGTCAGAACGCGGCGCGGCTAACCCGCCAGCTCCTTGCCTTCAGCCGCCAGCAGATCCTTGATCCGAGAATTTTAGACCTGAATTCCGTTGTGACCGACGTCCAGAAAATGCTTCAGCGCCTCATCGGAGCGGATGTTGAAATGGTCACGGCCCTGTCTCCCAGTTTAGTCTCGGTAAAGGCGGATCAAGGGCAGCTGGAACAGGTCATCATGAACCTGATCGTCAATTCCAGGGATGCGATGCCCGACGGCGGCACTCTCACGATTGAAACCTCCAATGTTGTGTTGGACGACCTTCATGTGCAGAGCCATCCCGAGCTCGCTGCCGGCTCATTCGTCATGCTTGCAGTCACGGACACGGGCACCGGCATGGATGCTGAAACCCAAAAGCACATCTTCGAGCCGTTCTTCACCACAAAAGAACAGGGAAAGGGCACCGGGCTTGGCCTTTCGACGGTCTACGGCGTCGTTAAACAAAGCGGCGGCTACATCTCCGTTTCCAGCGAAGTGGGCCGCGGAACCACTTTCAAAATCTACCTCCCTCAAACTCCGGCAGCAGCCGAAAGCGACAATATCGAGCCGCGAAGATTATTCGAAGGAACAGAAACCGTCTTGGTGGTCGAAGACGAAGAATCCCTCAGGAAGCTTACTTGCGAGATGCTCTTGGAAAATCACTATACCGTCCTCGAAGCGAGCAACGGATTTGAGGCTCATGAGTTGGCTCAACTTCACCAAGGCACCATTCATTTGCTCCTTACGGACGTTGTGATGCCCAGAATTAGCGGCCCAAGTTTGGCCCAATCTTTGATGGCGCGAAATCCCAACATGAAAGTACTCTACATGTCGGGTTATATGAATTCCTCGGTGGTTCAGGAGCTGGCCATCAGCGGGGCGGAATTTCTTCAGAAACCGTTCACCAGCGATACCCTTACCCGCAAGATCCGGGAAATATTCGGCGTTAGCGTGCTGCGCTAAGCCTCGCCTTCTGTCGGGTATCGCGCCCTCTCTCTTGGATTAGTTGGCGTGTGCTTGTTACAACTTGCAGCCGATGTTCCCGCATCCTTGTGATCGGCCATCTTGTCCCCCATCGCCCTGACGGATTGCGGGCAAGCGGGACGCGTGTTAGGCTCGGCTTTCTCTTTTCCGCTTTCTCTCGCAATGCCCAACGAGACTCTCGCGCAATCGATCCGCAAAACTGTCCTGTATGCCGTGCTGCTCACCGTTTTTCTCGCTGTGCCGTGCCTCACCGCTGCCCAAGCGCCTAAGAAACCCACGCCGAAGCTTTTCACCACCGGCGGCGAAGCTACTTTGGAAGCGGACCAGCAACGCGAATCAGGGAAAATCTTCTATGCCGATGGACACGTCGAAGTCCGCTACGAGAATGCGCGTCTCCAAGCGGACCATGTCGAATATGACAGCGCCGCACAAATCGTCTCGGCGCGCGGCCATGTGCAGCTCGATTATCGGACCCAACACGTCGAGGCCGATGACGCCCGCTATGAATTGCGCACCGGCCGCGGCACTTTTCACAATGCTCGCGGAACATTTGCATTGCAGCGCCGTCCCGCGCCCACTTTGCTCATTAGCCCCAATCCGCTTTATTTTGACGCCCAAGAAGCGGAGCGCTTGGACGAAAACACCTATCGAGTCCGCAAAGTGTGGCTCACCGTTTGCAAGCCGGGGCGGCCCGCATGGAAATTTTACGCAAGCTCCGCCACAATTAGGTTGCAAAAATCCGTTCACATCGAGAACGGAGACTTTCGCGTCTTCTCGGTTCCCATCCTCTATTTGCCTTACGCAACCCTGCCCGCCGAAAAACGCCGCGAGTCGGGCTTCATGGTTCCCGATGTGGGCGACACCACACAAAAGGGCTTCGTGCTCGGCGATTCGTTTTATTGGGCGCCTGTGGATTGGCTGGATACCACCCTCGGCGCCTCCTATTTCAGCTCGCGCGGATGGAGCCAAAAGGGAGAGTTTCGTATGCGGCCGTGGGAGACTGCGAGCCTCACCGCCAGCTATTTCGGCGTAATTGATCGCGGACTCGAACAACAGAACGCGCCGCCGCTCAAGCAAGGAGGTCACGAAACAAAGCTTCTGTTCACTTCCCTCTTGCCTGGTGGATGGCGCGCCGTCGCCGATCTGGACCAGCTCACCTCGCTCACCTTCCGCCTGGCTTGGTCCGATACCTTCCGCGAAGCGGTTAACTCGGAGGTCCGCAACACCGCTTTTTTGACCAACAATTTCCGCGGATTCAGCCTCAACTTCGCCGCGCTCAGTTACCGCAACTATTTGAGCGCCACTCCGCAAACCTCGATCACGCTTCGAACCGCCCCGGAAGCCCGCATTAGCTCCGTGGACCAGGCCTTCTTCTCCAAGCTCCCGATTTATTTTTCCTTCGATGCCTTCACGGGTGCCGAGCATCGCGGAGAAAATGTCACCCCATTCGAAACCTCAGCATTCGTCGAGCGCAGCGAATTCGCGCCCAGCGTCACCATCCCCTTGCACTGGGCCGATTGGCTCAGTGTCACGCCCAGCTTCACCTTTCGCTCCACCTATTACGGCGACCAGCTGCGCAACGGCGCTGTGCTCGCCCAGGGATTATTCCGTGATACCGAAGAGCTTTCGGTTGATCTGCGGCTTCCGGTATTCGAGCGCGTCTTTGATGGCGGCGATACCAAGTGGAAACACGTGATCGAACCGGAGATCACTTACAACTACGTGAATGGCGTCAACGATTTTGGGCGTTTTATCCGTTTCGACGAAGATGAGACCCTCACCGATACCAACGAAATCGAATATGGCGTCACCCAGCGCCTTTTTCGACGCGCCGGATCGGGCAATGCCGGCGAATTTGTTACTTGGACCTTGGCGCAGAAATATTTCTTTGATCCCACCTTCGGAGGTGCGCTCGTTCCCGGGCAGCCTAATGTCTTCCAGACCCTCGATGCCCTCACCCCTTTCGCTTTCGCCGACGTGCCCAGGCATTTTTCTCCCATCGTGAGCGACCTGCGCATCGATCCTGGAAAGCGCTTCGATACCGAATTCGTCGTGAACTACGATCCGCAGCGTAACCGGATGACCGCCATCGGCACGCTCTTGAAACTCAAGCCTTACAAAGAATCATTTCTCACGCTCGCGCACTTTTCCACATTGAACTTGCCCTTGAATCCATCGCCGCCTCCGCCAAATTTCGAGCAGCGCTCCAATCAATTGCGCACTCTCTTCGGTTACGGAGATCAAAACCGCGCGGGCTGGAACTTGATGATGGGAGCCAGCTACGATTTCACGCAGCAGGCGTTTCAGAACCAGATCGTCGAGGTCTCCTACAACGGGTCGTGCTGCGGTGTCGGTTTTGAATACCGCAAGTTTTCGTTCGGCGCGATCCGCAATGAAAATCAGTACAGTGTCGTATTTCGAATCGCCAATCTTGGTTCAGCCGGCACTCTGCGACGCCAAGAGAAAATCTTCTAACCGGATCCCGAATCTGCAAGTTGCCAAGGGCCTGGCGGCTTGTCCCGCAAACGCCGAGTCGCCGATTGGCAGACCCAAGTGTATGAAGGCTTGATTCTCTTCCCCTTTTTGCTTTTGAGTGGGATCTGGGCGAGAATATGCGTGCATTCGCTGGTGTCAGGACGCTTCGTTCCCCGTCGGGCATTTCATGAGCCTTTCCATTTCACAGGCATTCGATAGCACGAGCCTTGCATGGGCGCACCCGCTCGTCCGTGAGTGGTTTGTGGCGAAATTTGGCACGCCTACCGAGCCGCAGGAGCAGGGGTGGCCCCACATCCTCGCGGACACAGACATACTTATCTGCGCGCCGACCGGTTCCGGGAAAACACTCGCGGCGTTCTTGGCTTGCATCGACCGCCTGGTGCGCAAGGCCGTCGCCGGCGAGCTTGATGACCGCACCGAGGTGCTTTACGTTTCTCCGCTGAAAGCTCTCGGCAACGATGTCCACAAGAATCTCGAAGAGCCGCTCGGCGAAATACTCGAGCTGGCCCGCCAGCGTGGATTCCTGATGCCGGAAATTCGTTCCGCGGTGCGCACGGGCGACACGCTGATGCATGAGCGCAGGGCGATGTTGAAGCGTCCGCCGCACATCCTGGTGACCACGCCCGAATCGCTGTACATCCTGCTCACTGCTTCCAAGAGCCGCGAGGCTTTAGCCCATGTAAGAACGGTGATCGTGGATGAGATTCACGCGGTGGCGCGCGATAAGCGTGGAGCGCATCTGGCGCTGTCCTTGGAGAGGCTTGATGCGTTGACCGGCAAGCGCCTCAGGCGAATCGGGCTTTCCGCGACGCAAAAGCCGATCGAGACGATCGCCGACTTTATGGCTGGAGCTGGTCGTGCGCGGCCGCACATTGTGGAAGTGGCGCGACGGGGCGGATTGGATCTTGCCGTGGAAGTGCCGGCGAGCGAACTAGGACCGGTCGCCTCGAATGAAATGTGGGAGGAAATTTACAAGCGCATCGCGGACCTGGCGCAGCAGCATCGCTCGACGCTTGTGTTTGTGAATACCAGGAGGCTCGCCGAACGCGTTGCGCATCACCTCGCCGGGCTGATGGGTGGAGACGCAGTTGCTTCGCATCATGGCAGCCTCTCTCGCCAAAGGCGGCTGGCGGTTGAAGGGAAGCTGAAAGGCGGCGAAATACGGTTGCTGGTAGCGACGGCTTCGCTGGAGCTTGGAATCGATATTGGCACGGTGGACCTGGTTTGCCAGATTGGTTCGCCTCGATCGATCGCCGTGGCATTGCAACGCGCGGGCCGGGCAGGCCATTGGCGAGGCGCGGTGCCAAAATGCCGATTCTTCGCTACCACGCGCGACGAGCTGATCGAGTGCGCGGCGCTTGTGCGTTCCATTCGCCGGGGAGAGTTGGATCGCATTCTGATTCCAGAATCGCCGATGGATATTTTGGCGCAGCAGATTGTGGCGGCGTGCGCGGCGGAGGACTGGAGCGAGGATGATTTATTCGCGATGGTCCGGCGCGCGTACCCCTACCGCGAGCTGGCTCGAAAAGAATTCGACGAGATCGTTGGGATGCTTTCGGAGGGAATCGCCGCTCGGCGCGGACGTTACGGCGCATATCTGCATCGCGATGGAGTGAATCATCGCCTGCGCGGGCGTCGAGGCGCTCGCCTCGCCGCAATCACCAGTGGAGGAGCGATTCCGGATAACGCTCTCTACACGGTTCGTGCCGAGCCGGAGGGTTTTACCGTCGGCACTGTGGATGAAGATTTCGCCGTCGAAAGCCTGCGCGGAGACATCATCCTTCTCGGAAACACGTCATGGCGGATACGACGGGTGCAGGCGGGGCTGGTGCTGGTCGAAGATGCCAAGGGAGCGCCGCCCAATGTGCCTTTCTGGCGCGGTGAAGCGCCGTCGCGCACGGCCGAGCTTTCAGAGCAAGTGGCCGCAATCCGGGAAAACGTGAGCGCGCTGACGGATGGGCTGGCGCCCGATTCGGTTCGCGGGAACACGGGGCATGGCTCGGCCGCGGTGGACTGGCTGCAACAAGAATGCGGCCTCGACGGCGCCGGCGCGGAACAGGCCGTGGAATACCTCGTTGCGGGCCGCGCCGTCTTGCGTGCGGTGCCCAGCCAGCAGACGGTAATTGCGGAACGATTTTTCGATGAGAGCGGCGGCATGCAGTTGGTAATTCATGCCCCTTTTGGAGGCCGAATCAACAAGGCGTGGGGACTGGCGCTGCGAAAACGCTTCTGCCGGTCGTTCAATTTCGAATTGCAGGCTGCCGCCACTGACAACGGGCTGAATATTTCGCTCAGCGAGCAGCACAGCTTCCCTTTGGCGGACGTATTTCATTTCCTGCAACCGGAGTCGGTGGAGGAACTACTGGAGCAA
>DATDMO010000469.1:0-9598 GCA_036518755.1 Candidatus Acidiferrales bacterium
TTCGGAAGGCTGACCGGTTTGATTGACCAGTTCTCCCCGGCGTTCGTCGTGGACGCAAGATCAAACCGCGCTTGGTCTCCATCACCTCCAGCGAGCAACACCCACCCGGTGGAGGTATCCAGAAAACAAACTGAAGCGACGACTTCAGGAGAGGTGGTGGCTGGTGTAATGTCTTTCCACCGGCCGCCCGCATCGGTGGTCCAAAAAAGGCGGCCGCCCAGGAGCGCCCATCCCACCTGCGGCGTGAACAGTTGGATGTACCGGTGCTGGGCGGATGCGCTGGCGCAGCAAAACGACATTACGAAGATGAAAGCGAAAATTCGGCGCGTGGTTTTCAACGGAACACCCCTCAGTTTTGCAAAGTCTTGATGGACTCAGTTACCGGACTGGCGGGCGCATCGTATGTCAGGGCCGATTTGATTTCAATAGATATTGTGTTAATTTATAGAAAAGTAAATTAAGCGCCGACACGAGGTCTCTCGTTTCATACCTTGATGTCCCAATCAACGGCTGCGATAGGGGCGCGCCACTCCTTGCTCGGCACAAATGGTCCATCGGGAGATCATAGTGTAACTTTCTCTCTGGCGAATCACAGCAGGCTGAAAACCATAGGGTCCATCAAGGAATGGATCGAAGGCGCACATCGGTAGTCGCATAGGTGCAAGAAATGAGGGGTACGCGCGTGAAGTCATCGCCGCTGCCGTCGTACCGAGGACCTCGAATACTTGCCGCGGGTGAGACGGCGCAGTGGAAGGCGCTTCGCGCCGTCTTTTATGTCGGAGCTAAAGCTCCGACCCCCTAAGGGACGGCCGGGTACGAGCTTTCCCTTGAGAATCGAGAAGGCGGCTGGGTGGGAGCAGGGATGCAGGGTTAACTTCCACGTTACCGTGAATAGGCCTACCAGCGGTTTCCGGCCTTTCAATTCCGTAACGGTTTCCGTGCGCCGGTTCAAATCTATCTTGCTCATCCCTCCGAGCTCTCGAACGCGACGGCGGCCAACCTCTTCGCGTGCTCCCGGACATCGATAGGCCACGGTTCGACAATGTGGTCGAACTCTTCCCGCTTGTCTGCGAACAGGCATCTGAGTGCTTCTTCGAAGCCTGGCTCGTTCCCCGCCATAGCAGACAAGAATCGATACGCCGACTCTTGCGCCCGTCGCTTGCGATCTCTGCCCTGGTTTGCTCGTCTTGCCAGCTCCACCAGCTTGCGCAATGTGACCGATGCACCCCCGGGCTGATTTGCCAACCAGTCCCAATGCCGCGGCAACAGAGTAACTTCGCGGGCTACGACGCCCAGCCTCGGTCGGCCGGGGCGCCTCGTTTCTCCTTCGGTTTTACGCGGTTCGCTGACCCGTGCGGCATCGGCTGAGGACTGAGCGTCTATTCGCCGCAAAACGTCCGCAGCGCTGCCCCGAAAATCCACCTCAACCAAGGCGCTGGTAATATCATCAAAAATCAGCACCTGCGCCCACCTGTAGCGATCGATGGCCGCTTTGGCCTTCAGCGCAACGTCTCGCACATCGCCAGAGGCGATGGCTTTCGTTCCCATGAAAGCGGTACACCGTGCAGCATGAAATTCAACCATTTGGGCCTCAGACTTTAACTATGGGTAAAACTAATAATACCAGGGTATAACTGAGGTGTGTCAAGAAGAAAGGCCCTAGCGGGTAGCACTGTCATCCTGTTGAGAGACACGTAGCTATAAACAGCGACAGCAGAGGATCGTGCCACCAGTTGAGAGGATTCCTGTCCCGTGATGGGCAAGAAACTTACCGTGATTCCAGCGATGGGCCGAATAGTGGGTGCCCCCAATCGCAAACAGTGGCGCGATCAGCAGAATCGCGGCGCAAAAGATTGCATCAGGATTGGTATGACGGAGTCTTTCAGGCGCCATCGAAAGGTGGAAGGCGCTTCGTGCCGTCGTTAATGTTGGAGCTAAAGCTCCGATCTCCTGAAGGACGGCCACGTGCGAGCTTTCCCTTGGGAATCGCGGAGTCGGCGGGGGAGGAAGCACTGAAGTTTCAGGACCGGCAAGCCGTCGCGTAAAAGCCGCGACATGAGAGGTTAAAGCAACGACCTGTGGTCATTTACCGGCGCGTCGAAGTCACTGCGGGATCGCATCGATCGTAATGCGATCGCCCGCATCCCATCCGGCGTAGTAAAGTTCGACCCTTAGTTCCGGAAAATCCTTCTTGAGTGTGGTTGTTATCCGCGCGAGATCCTGTTCCTGACGCTGGCGCAATTCGGGAGAGGCGTGCAAGTGAAGAGGCATCGTTTGGTACCATCCGCAGTCTTGATGCTGAATCAGAACAAGCCGTCGGATCCCGTGCTTTTCCACGAAGAACCGGAACCACTTCCATGCGGACCAAGAAAACTTTGGCAGATATTCGAAGAGGGTCAAACTGAGCGGGCCGCCGGGAATGACCATGAGATCGTAATTCTCATTCAGGTTGAGGCAGTGGTTTAGAAACTCGTAGAAGGCCCCCTGAAATCGGTAATCACCGCAGTGAATGACGAGTACCTCAGTGTCGCTCCGTTTAAGCGCGGAATTGAGCTGAAAAGCGGGCATTGATGGTGCTCGTGTAGCGGGGCGTCTACATCTGAGCCTTGCTGGATTTGCTCTCGACCGTCTTGGAGGTTGTCTCCGTCAGCTTTCCGCCGTTTATTCCGAGCTGTGAGAGGACAGTAGGAAGGTCCAGGCCCATTGCTTGTAACTGTTGAAGAAGGCTAAAGACCAATGCGGGTCCGGTGTGCGCGATGCGACCGATACCACCGGTTCCGTCGCCATTTGCCCCGTTTCCTTGTTCGATGACAACCACCTTGTCGATGTTTCCGAGTGGGGCAGCCACCGCTCCGAAAATGCCAGCGGAAGCCTGCAAAACGCTCGGCAGTCGCTCCAGGATCGTCTGAAGCTTGGCCGCATCGTTAAATTGCTTCCACGCCTCAGCTTTCTTGAGGATAGCCTGGGCCTCCGCTACGCCTTGAGCCTCAATGGCGCGGGCCTGGGCCAACCCCATAGCCTCGATTTTGGCCGCTTCAGCGCGACCCTCTGCTTCGACCGCGGCGGCGCGCCCCATGCCTTCCTGTTTCAGCTTTTCCTGCTGCGCTTCGGCGAGAGCGATCTGAGAGGCTTTGGATCCCTCCGCTTCTAGAATTACGGATTGCTTGGCAGCCTCGGCGCGGAGGATGGCCGCTTGCCGGTCAGCTTCGGCGGCCTTGATTACGGTGGCCTCAAGCTCTTTCTGCTTGCGCTGGACTTCTTGTTCCTGGACGGCTATCTGTTCCTGGGTTCGCATGCGCTCGACGCGCACCTCTTCAACGACCACTTGTTGTCTGGCCTTCGCCTGCGCGAGCGGCCCAGCCTGGGCGGCCATGGCCTTTTGCGTCTCGACCTCCGCAAGGAACTGCGCCTGCTTGATATTGAACTCGCGTTGAGCCCCAGCAATGTTGGCATCCGAATCGAACTTCGCCCTCTCGCCATCCTGCATAGCAAGCGCTGACTTGATTTTCGAATCGCGTGTGGCTTCGGCCTCGCCGATTGCGCCATCGCGCTTAACCTCGGCCGTGCGCTTCTTGCCCAGGGCGTCAAGGTATCCTTCCTCGTCACTAATCTCCTGGACAGTGAGCACATCGACCCCAATGCCCATTCGCTCTAAATCCTGAGCTGCTTCTGACGTCAGCTTCTGAGCGAAGCTTTGCCGGTCGCTGTTCACTTCCTCCACCGTCAGCGTTCCAAGGATGGCCCGGAGATGGCCTTCCAGAGTTTGAAAGATTACCTTCTGGATCTGGTCGGGTGGCATGCCGAGAAAGCGCTCCGCGGCCGCTCGGAGCGAGGTATCGTCACTCTTGATCTTGACGTTGGCCACCGCTTTCACGGAGATCGGAACGCCCTTCAACGTGTAGGCGCGTTTGATCTCGAGAGGAATCGTAAATACGTTGAGCGAGAGGTAATCTACCTGCTCGAGCAGCGGGAAGCGGAACGTTGCCCCGCCGTTCACGACGCGGTATCCGACCACCTTTCCGTCAGCAGTCTTGCGCTTGCGCCCGCTCAGGACGGCCACGGCGTTTGGCGGTACTTTCAGGTAGTTGCGGCTGAAAAGAGCCATCGCCACAAAGAGGGCGAGTACCACGGCGATGACGATCACAGGAATAAAGAACTGAGTAGCCATACTGATTCTCCATATCAGACTTCGAGTTAATTGGCGCGCCGAACTAGAACCGTTTCGCCCACGACGGATTCGATCGTCACAGACGTATTGGCCGGGATCGCCTCGCCATCCGCCGTTCGAGCGAGCTTCTCAACGACACTCTCACCCAATGAGCAGCGAACCTGGCCGAGTCCACCCGCGGGAATCGCCACGCTGATCTGCGCGGTGCGCCCCACGAGTTCGGTGACGCCGACGCCGCTCGAGGCTTGTTGGCTATAAAGGAATCTGGCGAAGAGATAAATAACACCTCCGAATACCAACCCTCCTACTATGCCGATTGCGGAGCTGATCTCGATCCGGTAACCCAAATAAACGGCGATGGCCCCGAATCCACCGAAAGCCGTTACGAAGACGGCCAGCACGCGTGGGTTGAGGACACCCACGCCATGGACATCGCCGTGCACGTCGCCACCATGTGCCCCGATGTCAGCGTGACCGAAGAGTTCGCCAAACAGGAAGCTAATAATCAAGAAAAGGAACCCGATGGCAGCAATGGCTAGGAATATGGAGAAAGCTGAGACACTGACCCCAAGGGACATCGACGAGCCTCCCCCAAACCGAGAGCTTGGAACCTGGTGTTCCGTTTTGACGTTCAGCTTAATGTTTGCGGCAGAGGGGCCTCACTCTAGTTCGCGGCTAACCCGAAGTCAAGACGATGTGTTTACTCCGACGACGAGTGCCTCTGAAGCCGTAGAGGAGCGGGCGTAAATCGGGCATCAGGATGAAGATAGGGGTGCTGACGATTGAATCGGTACTAGCTACGAAGTACCACGTGATGCGAATCCGAAGGCCCATTGAGGCGGGTGGTTGTGTGTCCAAGAATCGGTGGTACGGGAGGGACTCGAAGGATCGAAATCGAGTCGACCAGCTCGCGAGCCACCATGGGCATGCCTATGTCCGAGCCTCTCAGCGACCACCCTCCGTCTCCAAGAGAGCGCCTCAGCATGCGCCTTCTCTGCCAACACCTGCTCTCCCAGCGCGGCGAAATCTCGCAACAGGTGCTTGCGCAGGAGATCATCAAAACTTACAGGGAGATGGATTCGGAGCAGCGTCTCTGTTTTTTCGAGATGCTTTGCCGGGAATTTTCGGCGGACGAAGCAGCCATCCGCGCTGCCGCAGCAAGTTACGAGCGCGCGCCTAGCCACGAGACTCTGGCGACGCTTTCGGCGGCGGTTGAATCGCCACGCCGGGAGCTCTTTCAAAGGATCAATACGGCGCCGGGCGGAACGGAAACTCTGGTCGCTCTGCGAGGGCATCTGCTCGATTTGAACTCGTCGGATGCGCGCTTCGAGGCACTCGACGAGGATCTCAAGCACCTGTTCCGGTCGTGGTTCAATTGCGGTTTTTTGCGGCTAGAGCGGATCACGCTGAATACTTCGCCTGCGATACTGGAAAAACTGATTCGTTACGAATCGGTCCACAAGATCAATGGCTTGCCCGACCTGCGCCGGCGGTTGGAACAGGATCGCTGGTGCTTTGCGTTTTTTCACCCGGCGCTGCCGGCGGAGCCAATCATCTTTGCGGAGGTAGCGGCGGCCATGGGCGGGGGCGGTGACGTGGAGTCTTTGCTCGATGTCCATGGGCCCGTGCTCGCACCCGAAGAAGCGGATGCTGCAATCTTTTATTCGATTAACAACTGCCTGAAGGGCTTGCGGGGCATTCCGTTCGGCAATTTTCTGATCAGGCGGGTGATGGCTGAGATTGCCGCCGAGTTTCCGAACATCACGACGTTCGGCACACTTTCACCACTGCCGCGATTTGCGCGGGCGCTCAGAGACACACAGAATGAAGACGGTTTGACGCTGAGCCGCCTTTCGCGGCTGCTTGCGGATTACGCGACGCCTCTCAGTGAAGCCTCGGGACGCAGCGATCCAGTGGAAGGGCTGTTTCTTCTGCTTAAAGAGCCACTGGCTCATCGCGATGTTCTCGCCGGACCGCTTCGACGGCTGGCGCTCGCGTATCTCAGCAGAGCGCGCCAGAACGGAAAGCTCAGCGACCCGGTCGCTAGCTTTCACTTTTCAAACGGGGCGCGGCTGGAGCGGATCAACGTGTTTGGAAACTTGCGGAGCTACGGTCTGGAGGCCTCGTTCGGCGTGATGGCTGGGTATCAGTACGTGGCCAGCGAACTCGAAGAGAATCGCGAGCGCTTTGTGCGAGACGGCCACGCGCGGGTCGCGGAACGCTTATGCCTGGAGAATGAAATCGTTTCGGCAGCGTGGCAGGGAGCCCCGGGAAACATCGATGGGGGGACACAGACGACGATTCCCGTAATGTGGTCCGGCGAAACACCAAAGGCTTCAGATTAGTCTTTGCTCAGAATCCTTGATCTTATGAGTGCGAGTAGAATATAGTTTGCGGCATGGCAGCCACACCCATGCCGGGCTCGCAAAGCCCCCTGGAACTGATTCGAATCGAAGCGGAAGACGGAGCTGCGCTGAACGGCCTGCTGTGGGAACCGCAACGGGCGAGCGATTCGCTGGTCATCATGGTGCCCGGGGGCACGACGGGCGCGGCACTGTATCCGGCGCATGACTATTCTCCCCTTGCCCATGCGCTGACGGATAACGGCTACGCGTTTCTGCTTTCCAACATGCGCGCGTCGTATAACAACGCCTACGCGGAATATGCCGACGCGGTGAAGGATATTGCCGCGTTTGTCGCGTATGCGAAATCCAAGGGTTACTCGCGGATCGCGATTTTGGGAATCAGCCTTGGCGGGCCTCGTATGGCGCAGTACATGGCGGAGCGAGGCGACCCCGCAGTAAAGGCGGTGGGATTCATGGCCTCGATCCCCTCGCCGTATCTGGAGTTTCAGGTTCGGAGCAGCGAAGCGGAAAAGCGGCGCCTTGAGGAGACGCTGGGGCACGCGCGCGAATTGGTCGCGCAGGGAAAAGGGCAGCAGCCAGTTGCGATTGACAACTGGTTTCCTGGCGGCGTGTCAGTGATGGGAACGGCCAGGTCGCTGATCAGCTTCTTCGGGGCGCCGAACGATCCGACCGCGCCCAGCTCCGTCAAGTACGGGCCGAAGATCAAAGTTCCCGCCTTGGTGATTCACGGGGATAGCGACGAGCTGGCCCTCCCGCCGAACGCCCAGAAGATTTACGACAGCCTGACGGCGTCGCCGCAGCGCGATCTAGTCTGGGTGAAGGGCGCGAGCCACTATTTGACTCCTGGGCCGCTCGCGGAGTCCTACGCGAGACTTGCTACGGATTGGATCGTGAAGAACATGCCTGCCTCCGCTCGCCGATCGTAGTTTCCCTCCAGCGTTTAGACAGATTGGTCGCGATGGTTCAGCAGCGAGGACAACGTGACGATTTTGCAGTTCATTACGGCAGGCTCCTTCAAGAAGGCGTGGTTCGCAGGTGCGGTGGTGGCTTTGCTCTGTTGCGCTTCCGCCAGCGGTCAAACGCAGACGTGCGAAGAAGCGTGCCTCAAAGGCTTCATGGACGGATATCTGCAGGCGCTCGCCACGCACGATTCCTCCAAACTGCCGCTCGCGGAGCACCATCGCTACACCGAGAACGGCGCTGAACTGGAGCTGGGCAAGGAAGGGCTATGGGTGACATTCAACTCCTACGGCAAATATCGGCATGATGTTTTCGATCCGACGACGGGTGGCGTGGCAACGTATGTGAATCTGATGGAGAATCATGAGATCCCGTTTCCGGACTTGCTGATGGTTCGTCTGAAGGTGGTGAATCGCAAAATCGTCGAGATCGAGACGGTGGTCGACCGACATGCGCAATCCGCGCAGAACTTGCCGCCGAGGGATCCGAGCTGGCTGGAGATCATGAACCGGGAAGAGCCCGCTGCGATGCGACTCGGGCGCGAGGAGTTGCAGAAGGGCGCACTTGGCTATTTGCGGTCGGTCGCCTTTCGCGACAGCAGTCTTGCGCCTTACGCGGACTCCTGCATTCGTCTGGAGGACGGCAACGTGACGGCGATCGGCCCTAACGACACGCCTCCGGTACCGATTGGACGACAGCCGACCGAGGTTGCCGGCGAGGCGCCGAGGCCGAACATGATCGGGATCGGTTGCGGCAAACAGCTCGATTACGGGGAATACTCGTTCATCACCGGATACGAGGACGCGCACTTTCCGATTATTGATGTGAAGCGCCAAATTGTTTTTGCCACGTTTGACTTCATGCGCCGCGGAAACGTGGAGAGTTGGACCTATAAGGGCCACCGATTCGCGATGCCGGAAGGAATGCGCGAGCCGAACGAAATTTTGAACACGGAAATCTTCAAGTTTGTCGACGGCAAGATCTCGCGCGTCGAAGCAGTATTCGAAGGGCCGCAGGCGTACAAGCGGGGCACAGGATGGCCGGGCGGCACCAAAGCTGAATCGCGTCCGATTGGGCGGTGAGCGCTAGTGAATATCGTTGTAAACGATGCGGCCTCCGACAACCGTGAGCACGGATTTTAGCTGCTTGATTTGCTCGTCCGAAACTTGCTTGGGATCGAAATAGTCGTCACTGAGGACGACGAGGTCGCCGAGTTTTCCGGTTTCGATTGAGCCCAGTTCGCTATCTTCGTGGAAAAACCAGCCATTGTCCGCGGTGTACATGCGGAGGGCCTGTACGCGCGTGACTTGCTCGCCGGAATTGATCAGCGCGCCGGTGCAGTCTTTGCCGGTGACCATGTAATAGATTTCGAACCAAGGATCGAGCACGGCAATATCGCCAGCGTCAGAGCCTGCTCCGGCGTGAATACCGCTTTCGAGGATGGTGCGATAGGGCGGTCCGGCGGGCTCGCCCGCAGGCGTGCCTTGGCCGCCCTGAAGATATTTCCAGCCGTGGAGCGCCATGCCCACACCGATGGCTTTCATTGATTGAAGCGTGTGGGGGTCAATCGCGGGCACATGGGCGATGGACCAGTGCAAATCGGCGATCGGCGTAGCGGCGTTGACCTTCTGGTAGGTTTGTGCGGTGAACTGCACTTCCGCGAGAGATAAGGTGTGTTGTTGGTACGTCCACCCGTGCTTTGCGACCAACTGCAAGGCCGCTTCGTAGTTCTCGGGGTGCTGGCCACCTGCAAAATTCGCAAACCAGGGGCTGGCAAATTCTCCGATCCCAGAAACGCGAAGCATGCCGTCGCCGAAATCCGGGAAAACATTGAGGAGGCGCTCGGTCAAGAGTGGGAGAGCCATGGTTTTATCCATCGAGATCATGAAGAGCCGGACGCGTTCATCGAGCTTGTGCTGGTGGTCGAGGGCGAGAATTTGGTCATAGACGGTCCAGGGATTGGCGCTGGCAATGCCTGGAAACGTGAAGTCGTCTTGCAAATCGGGGCTGCCAGGATCGGCGAACACTCCCATATCCACGCTGGTTGTGAGGCCGTAACGCAGCACAGAGGACTGCGCGTATTCGGCGCTGCGAATTTTGTCGT
>DATDMO010000470.1:0-15354 GCA_036518755.1 Candidatus Acidiferrales bacterium
GCTCAACGCAACAATCGTTTTCGCGCTGATCGTGGTGGTCCTGTTCAGCTTCGCCTTCGACCCAACCCCGGGGGAAACGCGGCGCTATGGACCCGGCTTGCTCTGGATCGCGTTTCTTTTCGCGGGATCGCTGATGCTGCATCCGTCGTTCGGCCGCGAGCAGGCCAATCAGACGCTTGACGCGTTGCGCCTGGCTCCTATTTCGCCGTTCGCGATTCTGATGGGCAAGATGCTGGCGAATCTTTTGTTTTTGTTGACGGCGGAGGTGATTCTCGTGCCCGTTTTCGCCGTCCTGTATAACGTCTCGCTGGCCGGCATTGTGGGACGCTTGATTCTGGTTTTCGTGCTTGGGACGTTCGGCCTGGTGGTGACCGGAACGGTTTTTTCCGCGATCGCGGCGCACGCGCGCATGCGCGAATTGCTTCTTCCGCTGTTGTTGCTGCCGATCCTGGCGCCGCTGCTGATTGCCGCGGTGGAATCGACCGCGTCGCTCTTCGCCGAGCAGCCGTCGCTTGACCGCGCCTGGCTCGCATTCCTGGCCGGATTTGATATTGTGTTTCTTACCGCCTCATGGCTGCTGTGCGATTTTCTGCTGGAGGAATGAAACCAGGTGAAGGTCCGTCGATGAAAGGCCGCGTTACCACCAGAGCGATCGCCGCCGCGCTGATTTTTTTCGCGGGATACGCCGCGCTTTTCATCGCGCCGGACGAAGCCACCATGCACCAGATCCAGCGAATATTTTATTTTCACCTTTCCTGCTGGATGGCCATGTTCACGGCGCTTTCGATAGCTCTGGTCGCCAACGTCGCATGGCTGGTCACTCGAAAGCCCAAGTGGGATTGGCTGGGGGTCTCCGCGGTCGAAGTGGGCGTAGTGAGCTGTACGGCAGGCCTTGTCACGGGCGTGCTCTGGGGCAAGCCGGCCTGGGGCATTTGGTGGACGTGGGATGCGCGGTTGACGACCGCGTTTATCCTGTGGCTCCTCTACATTGCTTATCTGTTGCTGCGCGGATTGATAGAGGAGCCGCAACGCCGAGCGACGCTATCCGCCGTGTTCGGCATTTTTGCTTTTCTCGATGCGCCTTTGGTGTATGTGTCGAATCGGGTTTGGCGCACGCAACACCCCAAGCCTGTAATTTTCGGTGGCCCCGATTCGGGCCTCAATCCCACCATGGGCAAGGTTCTCGTAATTTGTATGGTTGCGATGCTATTCGTCGCAATCATCGCGCTGGTTGACCGTTATCGGCTCGAACGCCTGCGCCATGAATTCGACGAACTCCGCGTGGCCGCCGATAGCCACATCGGACCCGAATCGGGTTTGGTCTCTTCTCCTGCAAAGGATTCAAGATGAAAGATTTCCATTTCCTGTTTACCGCTTGGATTGCCGTATGGGCGATCTTCTTCGCATACGAGATATCCGTCGCCAGCCGCATTTCCCGCCTACGCCAGGAGGTCGAGCGGCTGAAGCAGCAGATTCGCGAAACGTAAAGCGGCGTCTGCCAGCAAACGAAGGCGCACCCGAAGCGCCTGCGAGTAACCATTTTCACGGTCCTGCCATCCTATTTCCGGTAAGCGCTACGGGTCCCGCGGGAAGTGTATAATGCGGGCTGGTTCCTTCCGGAGGTAGCAATGACCAAATCCTATTCAGCGCAATGTCTGGCGGCGATTCTCGCAACTTTGCTGATAATCCTGCCCGTTGCCACTGCCGCGCCGCAGAATCAGCAGCAGACCCCTGCGCCGCAAACGCCTCCGACCACTCAAGCCCCGGCCGCTCCGCAGACGCAGAGCGACCAGGAAAAGCAGAAGCCGGCCGAGCAGCCCGTGCCGCAAACCGCCAATCCTGACGTAAAGCCCGGCAGCAAAGCGGACGTCAACGCGATTGGCGATCGCAATGTGGGCAAGGGCCTCGATTTCTATTCGCTCGAGCGCGAAATCGCGCTAGGCAAGCAACTCGCGCAGGAAGTGGATAAGAGCGCGAAGTTCATCACCGACCCTGTAGTCACCGAGTATGTAAACCGTGTGGGGCAAAACCTGGTGCGCAACTCCGACGCGCGTGTTCCATTTACGATCAAGGTGATCGATTCGGATGTGGTCAACGCATTCGCGCTGCCCGGGGGATTTTTCTACGTTAACAGCGGGCTGATCCTTCACGCGGATGAGGAATCGGAACTGGCCGGCGTCATGGCGCACGAAATCGCTCACGTTTGCGCGCGGCACGGCACCAAGCAAGCCACCAAGGGCACGATTGTGAACCTCGCTTCCATTCCGGCGATGATCTTCATTCCTTACACCTGGGCGGGCTACGCCATCTACCAAGGGATGAATTTCGCCATACCCCTCACTTTCCTGAAATTCTCGCGAGACGAAGAACGGGAGGCGGATTATCTCGGTATTCAGTACATGTATAAGGCTGGTTACGACCCGAATTCGCTGGTCTCCTTCTTCGAAAAGGTGGAGACCGACGAGAAAAAGGAACCGGGCACGATCCCCAAAGTTTTTTCCACGCATCCGCCGACGCCCGATCGCATTGAAGCCATCCAGAAGGAAATCGCCACCATCCTTCCGGCGCGCGACCAGTACATCGTCTCAACATCGGAATTTGACTCCGTGAAGCACCGTTTGCAATTGATCGAAGCGAACGTCAAGGTGAAGAACAACAACCCGAACCGGCCCACCTTGCGGAAACGCACCGGCCAGAACAAGGGCGGGAACACGCAGCCGCCCGATATGGGTGACAACGGCGGAGGCAATACCACTGCGTCGCCCGATCAGAGCCAGGATGATAGCGACCGGCCCACACTGAAGCGCCGGCCCGACGATCAGCAACAGCAGCAGCAGCCGTAAAACTGCCAGTTGAGAGTCGAAAGTTTTGAGTTGAGAGAATTGAAAGCTGGCGAGCTATCTTATCCCCGCGCGTGAACTTCAGCGACCCCTAGCCTTTTGAGCCCCTCGGCGTAGTATTTCCGGTAGAGGATGTCCCATTCCTCGCTGCCTTCCAGGATTTCCTTTTTTTGCGAACCGATCTTCGCGCGGGCCTCGGTATCGATTTGCTCTTCCACTTTCAGCAGTGAAGTAAGAATCGTGACGATCTCCTGGCGTATGGTGTCGCGATCTTCGACGAAATCCACGGCGGGGCTGGCAACCAGAAAATCAATCACGCGATGAGAGATGCGCACCGTCTTTTCCCGGCTTAGTCGCATCGTGCGGCCCGGCTCATCGGAGGATAAGCTTCCTTTCGCGGGCCAGCTGGCTCTTCACTTTCTTGTACATATCCTGATAGGAGACGCCCGTGCGCCGCATTTCCTCCGAGTAGCGGCTCAAAATCTCGCGCGCTTCTTCGCTCAGCCGGTCTTCAACCGTTACCTCGTCGGCCATCACTTGCCGGACCTGCTGCGTGAGGCTTTCGGCGTCCTTTGTTTCGATCATCTTGCCGGCCACCAGGCGCTTCACCACTTCCTTCGCCATGTAGCCGACAAAATCTCGCGACAGAAGCATCGTCAGGCTGCTCCGCTTTCTTTGTGCAACATATAAGTCTAATGGTTGCATGCGAAAACTTCAAGGCGGGGCGAACCACGCGAATTCGAAAAACTATTGCACTTTTGCCGACGCGAATCGTGCGAATTGTAGCGCGGCGTCGCCGGGCTGGTCCGTAACCGCAATCGCCGCCAGCTTGGAAGTCTGAAACGCTGCAACATGCTCAGTGTCTGCGTTCATGGAGTCTATGGGCCGGGCTTTTTCCGTTTCCCGAGTTTGGAGCGGAAGGACTCCGGCTTCACGCGGGCGAAGGTAAAGCGAGAATCTGCGGGTTCCTTCGGAAAACCCGAGATGCAAGAAAGTGCGGCCGTCCAGCCAACACAACTTGCCTCGATCGAGATGGTAGGTTCCGGACGCAAGCGTCTCAACAACCGCCGGCGCCACGCCCTGGCTTTGCGCCAAGCCTTCAATTTGCGAGGGGATCGTGAACCAGGCTCGCGGTTCCTGTTGGACAATTTCGAGCTGGTGGTCCGCGGCCGCGGCGGCATACACGCCCGCCAGGCGCCGCCCGAACAGCGTGTGGTAGCCCACGGCGAGCAAAACCAAAATTGCAACGATGCCGGCCGTCGCCGCTACCCAGCGCCTGCGCACGGACTCGAATTGTTGGCGCGCACTGCGATGGAATTCAGTGGAAAGATTCTCGCGAACGAGGCGATCAATATCGGTCACATCAACCGGGTCGGAAAGAACGGCATCGCGCACTCGGGCGTCAATTTGGGCCTGGCGCTCCAACTCCTGCAGGCACGAGCTGCAAGTCTTGAGGTGCGCGTCGAACTCCGTCGCACGCCCCGCATCAAGTTGACCCTCGATGTAGGCCGGAAGCAGGGACGATATTTCGCTGCAATTCAAGACGCCTCTCTCTCAATGCACGACGGATCTGGCGTGGGAGCCAAGAACACGGATTTGGCCGGCGTCAACTTGTCCCGCAGAACCTGCCGGGCGCGGCTGAGACGAGACATTACCGTACCTAACGGCACCGAAAGAATTTCGCCTATCTCGCGGCAAGTGAAGCCCTCCACAATCGCGAGCAAAATCACCGCCCGGTGGTCCGACGATAATTCCACCAAAGCGCGGTTTACTTCCACGGCGTCCAGCGGCGAAAGTCCTGACCGCTGAACTGGCCCGGATTCCGAGCTCGGCGATTCGAGCGATGCGATCGGCGGCTCCAACCGAATCTTGCGGCCGTGAGCGTAAAAGACATTGAACAAGATCCGAAACAGCCACGCACGCGCGTTCGTGCCCGGCTGAAATTGATCGAAGCTGCGCCAGGCTCGAAGCAGCGCCTCCTGAACCAGATCGTCGGCCGTTGCCCGATCCGAAGCAATGCGCCGCGCTACCCGCAGCAGGGCGGCTGAATGCGGCAGGGCCAGCCGCTGAAATTCATCTTGGCGAGAAGTCGCGGTGCGCAGTGATCGGATCACGTTGGGCGGGCTGCCTTGCAGAAGCCCGCCCCATAAATACCACGGCTCCGGTGCCCAAGCCTAACGCTTACTTCTTTTGCAGCTCCGCGAGAGCGGTCAGAACTTCGTCGCTGTGACCCATCGGATTCACCTTGATGAACTCCTTCACAATCTTGCCGGTCGGATCGATCAGGAAGGTGTTCCGCTGGGCAACCGTCCCAAGCTGCGGCGCCTGTGGGATGGTCATCGTGGAGCCGTACTTGGCGACGACGACCTTGTCAGCATCGGAGAGCATCTTGAAGTTCATGCCATCTTTAGCGCACCACTCCTTGTGCGATTCAACCGTATCGACGCTCACGCCAACCACCACGGCATTTATGGCGTTGTATTTCGCCTGGTCCCGCTGGAAGCCGTGCGCCTCGATTGTGCAGCCGGGCGTCTGGTCCTTCGGGTAAAAGTACAGCACCACCCACTTGCCACGGAAATCGTGGAGGCTGATCGGCTTATTTTCCTGCGAATTGAGGGTAAAGTCCGGAGCCATGGCGCCGACCGTGGGGATGGCCTGCTCATCTGCGTGCGCGACGGGTGCGTGAATCATCGGGCGAGCCCACAACACTACGGCAAGCGCCAATACGAAGTACAGAATCATTCGAAGTACGGAATCGCGGGAATTCTTCATCTCGCATTCTCCTTTGGCCGTAGGCTATGTGGCCGATCTGCTACTGGAATGCGAGAAGTGTCCGATTTCATCCCAGGAGTCGCAAAAATTGCCGCTCAACTTTTGGTTAGAGCAGGCTCAGGCAGCCGCTGGTTGGAATGTCTGGTCTCTCGGCGTGCGATCCAAACCAGCAGCAAAAGCGCCGGGACGCTCACCACGGACGTCAGCGCAAAGAAGGGCGCCCAGCCAAATCTCTCGGCAAGCACTCCGCTGGAGGATGCCACCACGTTGTGGCCGAGCGACGCGAGCGAAGAAAGCAGCGCGTACTGGGTAGCCGTGAACGCCGGCGAGCACAAACTCGAGAGATAAGCGATCAGTGCCGCACTCGCCATCGCCGCGGTCACCTGCTCCGAGGTCACGCACAACGCCAAATACTCGACGCGATGCCCCTCCACACTTTGCAGAACGTAGAATAGGTTTCCCGCCAACTGCAAAAGGCCACACAGCATCAGCGAGCGCATGATCCCGAACCGCACCGTCACAACCCCGCCGATCAGCGCTCCGCCGACGGTGCCGAAGAATCCCACGAACTTCGAAACCGCGGCGATCTGATCCAGCGAAAATCCGAGCGAAATGTATAGCGGCGTGGACATCACCGCCGCCATTCCCACGCCCACCTTGTAGCCGAAAATGAACAACAAAATCACCGGCCAAATCGGCCGGCGCATGAAATCGGCGAACGGCCCCGCCACTGTTCTCGCGAACCATTGCCCCAGCGACTCCCGTCCGCCGCCGGTTTTGGCCATGTGCGCGGCCTCCGCCGCGAGCGATGGCTCAGGGCTGAATAGCAGCACCAGCATGCACGCGGCCTGTAGCGCCGCCATGGTCGCGTACGCCGCGTACCAGCCCGCGCGCGCGGCGATCACCAGCGAGCCGGCTCCTGAGACCAGCATCGCAATCCGGTACCCGGTCTCGATCATTCCGGCGCCCGGCCCTTGCAAATCGAGCGGAAGGAATTCGACGCGGTAGGCGTCAATCACAATATCCTGAGTCGCTGAGAGAAACGCCACTACCAGCGCCAGCGCGGCCATCAGAGTGAGGTTGTGTTTGGGATCGCAGGACCCAAGGGCGAGTATAGCGGCCACTAAACCAAGCTGGGTGCTGATTCCCCAGCCGCGCCGCCGACCCAACGGCAGCGGTGGTGGCAGCCGGTCCATCAGCGGTGACCATACAAACTTGAATGCATACGGCGTAGCCACTAGAGCGAATGCGCCGATCGCCGCGCGCCTCACTCCGGCGGTCGCCAGCCATGCCGAAAGCGTCGAAAAAGTCAGTAGAAACGGCAGGCCGCTGGCGAAACCGAGCGGCAAGATCAGCAAGACGCGCCAATCTCGATACGCCGTCAGTGAATGCCGCCAGTTGGTCATGACCCCTTCGCAACCCGCGTGCTTTGCCCGTCTCATCGAATATGCGGCTTTCGAATCGCGCGCACAACGCCTCCTCCGAGGAGGGTGCTCTGAGCGTTATACATCGTCAAGAAACATCGTCCTTCGCTCGCCCTCCTCCGAAATCTCGCGCCTGCGCAAAGCTTGAAAGACTCTGGTATTCTGGATGTCTGCATGTTCCGGGCAGACGTCCGGATCGCGGAAATTTTCATCAGGGGATATTCAGACGTGAATCCATTGGCATCGGCCCTATCGCAGCCCGCCACCAAGCGCGCCTTCAACTTCAATCCGGGTCCGGCGGCGATTCCTCTCCCTGTGCTCGAACGCGTGCGCGACGAGTTGCTCGACTATCGCGGCACCGGCATGTCGGTAATGGAGCTGAGCCACCGCTCCGCCGAGTTCGAGGCCATCAACGACCGGACCGAACAATCGCTGCGTCGCGTTCTCGGCATTCCAAACGACTACGCCGTCTTGTTCCTGCAAGGTGGCGGCAGCTTGCAGTTTGCCATGGTGCCGATGAACCTCTACCTCCCTGGCAAGCCGGTGGACGTGCTGCACACCGGCTCGTGGACCAGCAAGGCGATGGAGGAATTGAAAAAGCTCGCCACCTATCGCTTGGCTGCATCCACCGAGTCCGCGAAATTCACCCGCGTGCCGCGAAGGGATGAAATCGCACTCGCGCCCGGCGCTTCCTACGTTTTCATGTGCACCAACAACACCATTGACGGCACGGAATGGAACGAAATTCCCGAAACTGGCGCTGTGCCGCTCGTGGCCGACATGTCTTCAAATATTTGCTCGCGGCCGATCGAAGTCCGTCAGTTTGGGCTGATCTTCGCAGGCGCGCAGAAAAATCTCGGGCCCTCCGGCGCAACCGTGGTCGTCCTGCGCCGCGACCTCGCCGAACGCGCGGACGAAAAAGTCGCCAAAATCCTCCAATATCGCACGCACATGAAAGAGCGCTCGCTCTACCACACGCCGCCCACCTTCGCCGTTTATATGATGGGCTTGGTCCTCGATTGGATCGAGGCCGAGGGAGGACTTGCGGCCATCGAAAAGCACAATGAGTCGAAGGCCAAGCTTCTTTACGACGCGATCGACAGCGGCGGCTACTATCGTTGTCCCATCGAGGAAGGATCGCGTTCACGCATGAATGTTGTCTTTCGCGTGGCCGGCGGGGATGAAGCGGTCGAGAAAAAATTCGTCAAAGAAGCGGAAGCGGCGGGAATTGTCGGAATAAAGGGCCACCGGTCGGTCGGCGGCATGCGCGCGTCACTTTACAACGCGGTCCCGCTGGAGGCGGTCCAGGCCCTCGTCAGCTTCATGCGCGATTTCGAGCGCAAGAATGGATAGCCGCGCCATCTGAGCCGTCGGCATTCCCGGGAACCTACCAGCGTGCGCTCGCGCTTTTTCCTATTCATCCTTGTATTTCAAACGCTGCTGATTCTGCTGCACTGGTTTGTATGCCAGACTTGGATTACCTTCCAGCGGCTCACCGATAGCCACAGCATCCTGGCGTTGCGCCTCGTGATGATGTTGTTGTCGCTCACCTTTGTCGCCGCCTCGTTGCTGGCCTGGCGATCGTTTTCGGCGCCTGTGCGCCTCTTCTACAAAATATCGGCCGTGTGGCTGGGCGCTCTCAGTTTCTTCGTTCTAGCCAGTTTCCTTTCCTGGATCGTCTACGCGGCCACAATCTTGGGGGTGCACGTTTCCCGGCATGTAATTGCGGGTGTGCTATTCGGCCTGGCCCTGCTGGCGGCTGTCGCGGCCACCGTCAACGCAAGCCTCGTTCGCGTTACGCGTCTCACCGTGAATCTGCCGGGCTTACCGCAAACCTGGCGCGGCCGCGTGGCTGCACTGGTTAGCGATGCTCATTTGGGCCACATACACAATCTGCGATTCATGCGCCGGATCGTCCTGAAGCTGAATCAGTTGCGTCCTGATATCGTCTTGATTACCGGCGATATGTACGATGGCACCGCCGCTCCGCTCGAGCATCTGGCCGAGCCTTGGAAGGAACTCTCCGCGCCGCGCGGAGCATATTTCATCACCGGGAATCACGAGGAATTCACGGACCGTCGAAAATATCTGGACGCTGTCACTCGCTCCGGCGTGCATGTGCTGAACAACGAAAAAGTCGAGATTGAAGGATTGCAGCTCATCGGCGTCCACTATCGCGAGGCGAACGATCCCGCGCGCTTCCCAGCCATCCTGCAGAGCGTCGCGATTGACCCCGCGCGCACGAGTATCCTTCTATCGCATGCCCCGCACGCGCTGAACGTCGCCGAAGCTGCGGGCATCTCGCTTCAACTTTCGGGCCACACCCACGGAGGCCAGTTTTGGCCGTTCACTTGGATAACGCGACGAATTTACCGTTCCTACGTGCACGGCCTAAATCGCTTCGGCAAAATGCTCGTCTTCACCACCTGGGGAGCCGGTACTTGGGGTCCGCCCCTCCGCCTCGGCACAAATCCCGAAATCGTCCTCATCCAATTCGAGTAACTGCGCCTTCGTTGCGGTTGTAGGGCACAGTCCGCCGCTGCGGATGCCCGGCAAACGTACTTGGCTCCGCGTAGGCCATTCACCTCTCGTCACGGGGCGAGTGCATTCGGTGACATTCCGAGCGCAGTGTCCCGCGCTTTTGGTTCTTGCCCGAAGGGCCGGGACATGCAGTCGAGGAATCTCTCTTCGTTTTGCGCAGAGCCTCGTGGTTGGAGGCCGAGAGGCTCAACCTCGCTCTAAACCCTTTGCTATTAATGCCGCCTTCAACCTGGCCACGAGATCGTGGCTAAATTGCCACACTCGCCTTGACTTCGCTCGCATCGTGCCCCTATCTTAGAGCCTTCATGACGTCCTCCGCGATCACTCCAAGCGTGCGCGCAGAGCCAATCAACCATTCGCTAGGGAAGACCGCCCCGCTCGTGAGTCTCACGCGGAAATCGCGCCCGTCGCGCGACGCGCAACCGCCGCTGGACGAGTATTTCAACTCCATGTTTGCGGCGTTGGGGCCGCAGCACTGGTGGCCCGGGAATTCCCGCTTCGAGATTATTCTCGGCGCCATTCTCACTCAGAATACCTCCTGGAATAATGTCGAAAACGCGCTGACGAAACTCCGCGCAGCCGGGCTGTTTTCTCCCGCCGCGATCGAAAAAGCTTCTTTGCGGAGGCTCGAGCGGCTGATTCGCTCGTCCGGCTACTACCGGCAGAAAGCGCGAAAGCTGAAAGCCTTCTGCGAGTTTCTCCGGCAGGAATACGGTGGATCGCTGAAGCGCATGTTTGAAACTCCCACCATTGTTCTGCGCGAGAAATTACTCGCGGTATTCGGCATTGGCCCGGAAACGGCGGATTCCATTCTGCTGTACGCGGGCGAACACTCCGTGTTTCCGGTGGACGCGTACACGCGTCGCTTGCTGCTGCGCCACGGCTGGATCAACGAGAAAACGAAATACGAAGAAATTCGCTGGATGTTCGAGCGGCAATTTCCCGGTGATGCGCGCCGGTTCAACGAATTCCATGCCTTGATCGTCGCCAATGGGAAAAAGTTTTGCCGCGTCCAGCAACCACTGTGCGATCAATGTTCGCTGGGACGATACCTCGAGGAAGGCCGGTAGCGTGAAAGACGCGCGAAGCAAACGAAAAGTTTGGCTGACGGTGGGATCGGTCGTGGTGGTCCTGCTAGCCGCTGCCGCGATTACCTTGGGATCCTTCAAGGTGCCGGTGCCCGCGGATCAGGGGAACGCGGTCTACATCCTTTTCGCCCTCTCTGTTTTGATCTTCGCGATGTTCCTGGTCTTCGGGCTGATCTTGACTCGAAGCCTGGTGCGCCTTTGGGCGGAGCGGCGGACCGGCCAAATGGGCTCGCGATTCAAAGTCAAAATGGTTTTGGGCGCCATGGGAGTCTCGTTGCTCCCCTTGGTTTTTCTGTTTTTTTTCAGCTACGCGCTCGTCAATCGAACGCTGAATCTCTGGTTTCCGCGGCCGCTTGAAATCGCCAGCGAGCAGAGCCAACTTCTTCTTTCGCGTTTTGAGCAGTCTCAGTCGAGCCGCCTGAATGGTCTGGCGGCTGAGCTGGTGTCGCGCGATAGGGGCGGAGCCATTTCCGTGGACCCAAGCCCGGCCTTCGATGCGTATTGGATTACGGATTCAAAGGGGCGAGTCGCGGCCGGGTCCGATTTCAAGGTCGCGAATGTGAAGGCCCCGAATGAAAAGGCTCCGAACGCGCAAGCGAAGACTGGCAGCAGCGCGCCGCCAACTCCCGCAAAGATTTCATTGGAACCTTCGCAAACCACTCCAGGCGGAACTCAAATTTGGAAAATGGATGGCCGACTCTATCTCGCGGGAAGCGCGGCGCGAAGGAATGGTGGCGCTCTTTATCTCGCGCGATTGCTACCGGACGATTTTTCCGCGCGGTACGCGGATATCGATTCGCAGACGCAAACCTACGCCCAGCAGAAGCAGCACTTGCGGATCTATAAGCGCGAGATCTTGGTGGCGCTGGCGCTCATCACTCTGCTGTTGATCTTTTCCACCACCTGGGTCGCGCTGTTTCTTTCCAAGCAAGTAACCGTGCCCATCCAGTCTCTCGCGGAGGCCACGCGCGAGATTTCGCGGGGAAATTTCGACCACCGCATCGCAGTGCAGGCGCAAGACGAACTGGGCACGCTGGTCCGTTCTTTCAATCGCATGACCGAGCAGCTTGGCGAAGGTCGGCGGCAAATCAACGAGTTTACGCGCAGCCTCGAACAGGCCGTGGAAGAGCGCGAACGCCGCCGCAAGCTGATGGAAGCCATCCTCGAAAATATTCCCACGGGCGTCGTTTCGCTCGATAGTTCGGGTGAGATCGCGCGCGTGAATCCCGCCGTGGTGACGATACTCGGCGAGTCGGCCAGAGCGGCTCGCACCTTGCCGGACCTCCTGGGCGAAGACGCGGCCCGCGCCGCTTTGCACCTGATGCGCCGTTCGCTGCGGATGGGCGCCGCTTCCCGCGAGATCGAAATTGCCGCGGGCGGGCGGCTGGTGCGCGCGGCGGTAACAGTCAGCTCGCTTGGCCCCCGGCGCTCGAACCCCGGCTTCGTGCTGGTGATCGACGATTTGACAGGGCTGCTCCAGGCGCAGAAAGCGGCTGCATGGCAGGAAGTGGCTCAGCGAATCGCGCACGAGATCAAGAATCCGCTCACTCCGATCCAGCTTTCGGCACAAAGACTGCTTCGGCAATTGAATCGCAGCGGCGCTCCGCGCGGCGAATTCGAAAAGCTGACGGCGGAGTGTGCCGGGCTGATTGAGCGGGAGGTTCAGACTCTCGAGTCCCTAGTCGATGAGTTCTCGCAGTTCGCTCGCTTCCCGGCCGCTCGCTTGGGCCCCGCCAGCGTGAATTCGATCGTCGAAGGCGCGCTGGAACTTTTCAGGGACCGCCTGGATGGCATCGCTCTTCGAGCCGAATTGGCCGATGGACTGCCGCCCGTGAAAGCGGACTCCGAGCTTCTCCGCCAGGTGGTGGCGAATCTGATCGACAATGCCGCCGAGGCTATGGAGGGCTCGCCGATCCGCCGCCTGCGCGTGGTCACTCGCGCGGAAAGCGATGGCGATGCCGTGGAAATCGAAATCTCCGATAGCGGACATGGGATTTCGCCGGCGGACAAAGGGAAACTTTTTCTGCCGCATTTTTCAACCAAGGACCGCGGCACTGGTTTGGGACTCGCGATCGCAAGCCGCATCGTGGCCGAACACAACGGCACGATTCGGGTGGAGGACAACGTGCCTGTGGGCGCGCGATTCGTGATTCGCTTCCCGGCGGCCGAAGCTCCGGTCTCCACCCAGCCAATTTCCTTATAGGAACTCCACCAAATGCCAGCAAAGATACTGATTGTTGATGACGAGAGCGGCATCCGCGAATCGCTCGGAGCGCTTCTCCGCGACGAGGGTTATGAGATTGAGACGCTGCCTTCCGGCGAGGAATGTCTCGCGCGCCTGAAACACGATGAGTTCGATCTTGTCCTGCTGGATGTGTGGCTTCCTAAAATCGATGGGCTTGAAACGCTCGAGCGCTTGCAAGCGCAAGATGAACCGCCCATCGTGGTGATGATTTCGGGCCACGCCAATGTCGAGGCTGCGGTGCGGGCCACCAAGCTGGGAGCTTTCGATTTCATCGAAAAGCCGCTCTCGCTGGAAAAAGTGGTTTTAGTGGTTCGCAATGCTCTCGATTACGTTCGCCTCGAAGACGAAAATCGGCGCCTGCGCGCAGAACTCGAAGAACGCCACCAGATTCTAGGCGGCAGCGTCCCGATGAAAGCGCTCCGCCAGCAAATCGCGCTCACCGCGCCGACCACGGGGCGTGTTCTGATCTACGGCGAAAGCGGCACGGGAAAGGAACTGGTCGCGCGGGCGCTGCATGAACACAGCACGCGCAGCGGCATGCCGTTTGTGGAAGTGAACTGCGCGGCCATTCCCGAGGAGCTGATCGAATCGGAAATGTTTGGCCATCGCAAAGGCAGCTTCACCGGAGCCAGCGAAGACAAAGTGGGGAAATTTCAGAAAGCCGATGGCGGCACGCTTTTTCTGGACGAGATTGGCGACATGAGCCTGAAGACGCAATCGAAGGTGCTGCGCGTCCTCGAAGAACAGCGCGTCGAACCGCTGGGTTCCAATCAGCCGGTGACGGTGGATGTGCGCGTCCTCGCCGCTACGAACAAGAAACTCGAAGAGGAAATCGGGCGTAACTTATTTCGCGAGGATTTATTTTACCGGTTGAATGTGATTCCGTTTTACGTTCCCGCGCTGCGCGAGCGGACCGAGGATATTCCGGTGCTGGCCGCGCATTTCCTGAAGGAATTCTGCGAGGCGTACGGGAAAAAACCGAAAGAGTTCACGCCCACTGCGTCGGAAGTTTTGCTCGCGTATCCGTGGCCGGGAAATGTCCGCGAACTGCGAAATCTGGTTGAGCGCCTGGTGATCATGTGCCCTTCGCCGCGAATCGAGCCGCACCATTTGCCCCCCGAGCTTTTTCGCGGCGCGTCGAAAAGCCCGCAAAAACCTTACGAAAGTTTGCAGGAAGCGCGCTCCGCCTACGAGCGCGAATTTGTTCTGCGCAAGCTCGAGGAAAACCGCTGGAATATGACCAAAGCTGCCGCCGCGCTGGGACTCGAACGCAGCCATCTCTACCGCAAAATGCGCTCGCTCGGCATCGCCCCGTCGAAAGCCTCGTAGCGCGAAAATCCTTCGAGTTTGTCGCAGCTCCATAGCCCGGGACTTAGGAATTTTGCTCACTGGCGAGCTGTTCGAGCTGGCGGCGCCAGTCCAACTGGCGGACCAGGGCGGCATTCTGGCGCCAGTTCGGCTGCACCTTCACCGACAATTCCAAAAAAACATGCGCGCCGAGGAGAGTTTCGATTTCTTTGCGGGCGGCGGTGCCGATTTTCTTCATCATTTCGCCGCCCCGGCCGATCAGGATTCCCTTTTGCCCTTCGCGCTCGACGTAAAGCGTGGCGCGAATCTTGATGAGCTTGCTCCTCTCCTCGAAGGTGTCAACCAGCACGGCCAGGGCGTGGGGGACTTCTTCGCGGGTGGCTAAAATTGCCTGCTCGCGGACAAGTTCCGCGACGAGGAAACGCTCGGGCTGATCGGTGAACTGGTCCGGCGGAAAAAGCGGCGCCGCTTCGGGCAGGCGCGCGATCCAAGCGCTCACCAAATCGTCGCAGCCGTCACCGGTAAGCGCTGAGATGGGAAAAATCTCGGCGAAGTCATAAGCCTGGCGGTAGCGATCGATCAACGGAAGCAGCAGCGGCTTGTTGACGCGGTCCACTTTGTTGAGCAGCAGAAAAACAGGACCGTGGAAGCGCTGCACCCACTCGATCGAGAAGCGGTCGCCGGGGCCGAAATCCGTGGACGACGCGTCCACGATCAGCGAAAGGACCTCGATGCCTTCGAGGGCGTGTTGGAGTTCGTCCATCATCTGGCGGCTGAGAACATTCTCCGGCCTATGAATTCCAGGCGTATCGACGAGCACGATCTGAGCGTCATCCCGGTTCACGATTCCTTGGATTCGGTTGCGCGTGGTCTGGGGCTTGGGAGAAACGATGGCGACCTTGTTGCCAACAAGCTTGTTCACGAGCGTGGATTTGCCCGCGTTGGGGCGGCCGACAATTGCGACGTAACCGGATTTGAATGGCATGCCGAATGAAATTGTACGCGGTAGGCAGCGGGAAAGCACCCCGCCTCATCCTGGATGGGCAAGCTCCACTCCGCAGGAGCCGCATCGCAGGCGGGTACGTAATGAACGCGAAGTTGTGGCGCGATCGAAGAGAGGTTCTTCGACTGCGTGT
>DATDMO010000471.1:0-6422 GCA_036518755.1 Candidatus Acidiferrales bacterium
CCTGCTCCAGCCGCATGCAGCGCTGCGCCTGCATCTTTTCTTGATTCCATTGGCCGCTCCTTCATCCCCAACTGCTATCGTCGCCCTGATGTAACACCAATTCGCGCCTGCGCGCAACCCGCATTCCCACGCTGTCCAGCAAATGCGCTTACTGTCTATAATGAAGCCGTGCGCGCGTTCAATACATATCTCTCGTCACAAACGCGTCGCCGATTCTCGGTAGACATCTGCGGGAAGGGTGGTATTCGCAAGTGAGCTCAATTGGTTTCTTTTTCAGGCCAGCGCGAGGTCCGGCGAGTATTTTGTTCATCCGTCTCGCGGTGGGACTGATCTTTTTCACGCAAGGCATCTTGAAATTCTCCGACCCTAAAATGGGCGTCATTCGTTTCACCAGGATCGGGTTCCCGCATCCCTATTTCACCGCTCATTTCGTCGGCGCCTTCGAGATTGCCTGCGGACTTCTCGTGCTGCTCGGGCTCTGGACGCGGGCGGCGGCCGTTCCCCTGTTGATTGTGATCTCAACCGCGATCGCAACCACCAAGATTCCGGAATTATTCCGGGCGGGGCAGGGATTCTGGTTTACGGTGAGCGACGCACGCACCGATTTTGCGATGCTTTGCTCGCTGATCTTTCTCATTATTTTGGGCGGCGGTTCGTGGTCCCTGGACGCGCGACGGCCTCTATAGCGCCATCCCTTTAGGGTGGCATCTCGATTTTCCATGGACAAATTTGCAGACTCGCGGCGGCGATTTCTAAAACGGGCGGGGCTGACCGCCGGGGCTCTCTTGCTTCCGTCGGACCGCGTCGTCGGCGAAATAGCCGCAAATCTGCGGGCCCACTCGCCACCTAGGCCTCGGAGCGATTCTGCTCCTGTCGACTACACGATTCGCATCAAGGCGGCCCCGATCGAGGTCGCTCCGAAAGTTATCCTCTCAACGATCACTTACAATGGCCAGTTTCCGGGTCCGCTCATCCGCTTTCATGAAGGCCGTCAGGCTGCGGTGGATATCTTTAACGATACGGACACGCCCGAGCAGCTCCACTGGCACGGGCAGAAAATTCCCGCGGACGTGGATGGCGCGGCGGAGGAAGGCACGCCTTACATCCCGGCGCATGGCCAGCGGCGCATCACCTTCATGCCCAATCCCGCCGGACTTCGCTTCTATCACAGCCATAATCGTGCGGGCGCGAATCTCTTTGCGGGCACGTACACCGGCCAAGCCGGGCCCGTTTACATCGAACCGAAAAATGAGCCAGGCCGTTACGACCGCGAAGTTTTTCTCACGCTCAAGGAATTCGAGCCCACGCTGAGCCGTGGCGGCGATATGGCCCAGGATTTCTTGTCACCTTCTGCTCCCGATAAGGCCCTCCAGGAAGCCGGCGAGAGCTCTATGAAAGCCTCGTTGGCCAAGGGCACGCCTCATGGCTACGAGGTCGGCTACACAGTGTTTACGATTAACGGCCGCATGCTCGGGCACGGCGAACCCATCCGCGTCAAGCAGGGTGAACGCGTGCTTTTCCATGTTTTGAACGCCAGCGCAACCGAAATTCGCAGCCTCGCCTTGCCGGGCCACTCATTCCAAGTGGTCGCGCTCGATGGAAACGCCGTGCCGAATCCCCAACACGTTCCCGTCGTGTGGATCGGGACTGCGGAACGCGTTTCCGCCATCGTGGAAATGAACCATCCCGGGGTTTGGATCCTCGGCGATCTCGCGGACGATGATCGCGGCCACGGCATGGGCATCGTAGTCGAGTATGCAGGCCGGCCCGGCAAGGCCCGGTGGATCGCCCCGCCGCCATTCCGATGGAGCTACCTTCGTTTTGCCAAACCCAACGCCTCCGCCGCTTCGCCCGAAGAAACAATCGAAATGACATTTGCCAAGGACAACGCGGCCGACGAAGGCTTCAATCGGTGGACCATCAACGGAGTCGCCTTCCCTATGGAAGGCATGTTCGGCAAACCGGTCCCAGCTACGTTCCACCTAAAGCAGGGCAAGCGCTACCGCGTCCGCATGCGCAATGCCAGTGACGATATCCATCCCATCCATCTCCATCGTCACAGCTTCGAACTCACCAAGCTCGCCGGAACCCCCACCGCCGGTGTTCTCAAAGACGTCGTCATGTTGGGCGGATACCAAACCTACGAAATCGACTTCGTAGCCGACAACCCCGGCCTCACTCTTTTCCACTGCCACCAGCAACTCCACATGGATTTCGGCTTCATGGCTTTATTTGATTACGTATAGGGGATTCGCGCATGACTAACTCTTTCAAAGGCAAGCCCGAAATCGGGGATAGGATGCATCGCCACTACGCCTGCGGAGATCTAATCTCCAGAAATCGCGTTCTCATGAAGGAGTCGGCGCTAGTTGCACCCTCCTTCTTCCGGAGGGCCCATGTCAGTAGCTAGCCAGATGGAAAAGCCTGAATGGCTCGCCCAGATGGGAGCCGTGCTCGAGGTTCTCAACGAAGGCGTCATGATAACCAACGACCAGCATCGGATCCTTTTTGCGAACTCCCGGTTTGTGGAAATGACGGGCATTCCGCGGCAAGACCTGATTGGAGCTGACGCTTCTCACTTCTATTCTTCCGAGGAATGGGAGTTTTTGACGCAACAGATTGAGATTGCGTACCGGACCGGCCACAATCGCTTTGCCTTTGTGCTCCCCCGAAGAGACGGCGGTCGTTTACCCGTTATCATCAGTTCTCGAACACTCCAGAATTCCGGCGGGAGGTTGGGGATCGTGACGTTCACGGACATCTCGGAGCAGGTGCGAGCCGAGGGCGAACTCCGCTCCGCCAATCTGAAGCTTCAGCAGCGCCAGATCGAAATCGAGGAAGATTTGCGGCTCGCCGCGCGCGTTCAGCGCAGCCTCGCTCCGAAGTCCCGGACCTGGGACACCATGAGCGTTGACGCTTTTTATCGTCCCGTGCACTCGATTGGAGGTGACTTTGCCCTGGCGACTCCGCTGGACCACGATCACCTCAGCTTGCTCGTCTGCGATGTTTCGGGCCACGGCATCGGCTCGGCCCTGGTCGCGAATCGAATCTACTCGGAGACGAGCACGCAGCTACGGAGCGGTATGCCGTTTGCCGACATGTTCGAGGAGTTGAACCGCTTCCTTATCAGGGAAATCGATAGCGCCGGAATCTTTGTCACCGTCGCCGCCGCCCGCATCGATGCCGGTAATCGCACCATGGTCTTTGCCGGAGCGGGCCATCCGCCGGCAATGATCGCGCACCCTGGTGAGGACCCGTTGCTGCTGGAGTCCCGCAGCATGGTCCTCGGCGCGCTGCCCCATGCCGTCGATGTCACAACCAACGTGGAGGCGCAGCTCCGTCCCGACGACCGTATCGTGCTCTACACCGACGGGATAACGGACGTTTTCAATTCTCGAAGAGAGATGCTCGGTGTTTCCGGCGTCCGGGAAATCGTCCGCCAAGCTTCCTCCTTGCCCGCCGCCGAAATGAAACAAGGCATTCTTGACGGCGTTGCTGCCTGGCGCGAGGGCCCGCCGACAGATGATGTTTCTCTGATGCTCGTGCATATTCGCTGAGACAGATCGATTAATCCTCTTGCAGCATGAAGCCGCCGAAGAATGCCGCGAGTTGCGTATAGCCATCTAGCGGGAGAACATTCGCGACGTATTGGTCGGGCCTCACGACAACCATGCAGCCGCCTTCTCGATCGATGCCGCGCATGGCAAAGATGTCATGGCCATTTTTGAGGTCGGGACAGAACATCTTTTCGTAGTCGAGAAGCCCATAACGCCCTTTCCGCGGCAGAAGGAACGCGGGCATCGCCTCAAGCACGAGATCGCGATAATGTTGCTGGAAGACCGCGCGCACGTCGATCACGGAGTCGATGTCCGCGCCCTTCGGCGTGTATCTCTTGACTGGCGACTCCGGCGCCTCTGCGAGGAAGTCACACAGAGCACGGATTCTGGAGTTGGACGCGGCGGGGTCCTCCGCCCCGCCGAAGGCGAATATCCGCCAGCGGCCGTCCGCCTTTGCCACGTGGCCCAGGTGCAGGGGCATGGCATCGGCCAGACGGATGACTGGCGCGGAATGGAAGCGCATGCCGATCACCAGGCCTTTGGCCAGGTGCTGGTAAGCCGGCTCGGCGGTGATGATCGACGGGCCATAGCGTGTCGCCGTTCCCGCAGTGTAGCGTCCGTGCTGGACGAAGTACGTGCGCGTTGCGTCCGAGTGCTCGCCCTCGCCTTTTTCGCCCCTTGACGATTTCGAGGACGCGATAATGCCGGCCCATCCGCGATCGAAGTCGATGAGCTCTTTAGCGATGGCTTGACGCTCCGCGGAGTAGGTGTGCAGCAGGCCGGGAGCGCATTGCTTGCGTAGGACGGAGACCAGCTTCCATCCGAGATTGAAGGTGTCTTGCATCGCGACATTCATGCCCTGTCCCGCCTTTGGGCTGTGCGTGTGGCAGGCGTCACCGGCGATAAACACGCAAGGCAAGCGATTGGGGATTTCTTCCTGAGGCACATCGTCGAACTTGTCAGTGAAGCGCTGGCCTATCTCGTAAACGGACCACCATGCGATCTCTTTCACGTCTAGGGTGTACGGATGGAGAATTCTCCGCGCTTTGGCAATTACATCGTCGGGCGTAATCTTGCGATCTGAGACTTTCTCTCCGGCATCGAGCTTACCGAGCTCGACGTACAGCCGAACAAGATAACCGCCTTCTCGCGGAATCAAGAGAATAGTGCCGTCATTCGCGGACTGGATCACCGACTTGAGGCGAATATCGGGGAAGTCCGTGACTGCCAAGACGTCCATCACGCCCCAGGCATGATTGGCTGAGTCGCCGTGCAGCACGCGCCCGATGGACTTACGCACGGTGCTATGCGCCCCATCGCAGCCGACCACATAGCGGGCTCTCACCGTTTCGATCTGCCCTTCGTTCGCAGAGTTGAGCCGCTCGAGCCGGACGGTCACGCTCTGACGAGCGCCGTCATCCCGGCGAGCACCGTCGTCCTCGCGAGCACCATGGTCGTCAGTCGCCGGAGCAATCTTAAGATCGACCACACGCCGCGCGTAGTGCGGCTCGATCTTAGCCGGCGACTTGCGCATCACGTCCAGGAAGAAGTCATGCACTCGCGCCTGGTTGAGAATCACGTGCGGGAACTCCGAAAGGCCGTCCTCAACGTCCTGGATACGGTCGCCGCGGACAATTTCCTCGCACCGCTCGCCGTGAGGCTTCCAGAAAATCGTTTCGCTCACCCAATAAGCTTCTTTCAACACGCGTTCGCTGAAACCAAACGCATGGAACATTTCCATCGTCCGGCAAGCGATGCCGTCCGCTTGGCCCAGCAGCAGTCGGCCGGGCCTTTGCTCGACGATGCACGTCTTGATGTCGGGAAAACTGGAGAGCTGAGCCGCCAGCGTCAAACCAGCCGGCCCGCAGCCAACGATCAGGACATCGACTTCCGCTGGAAGAGGTGCGGCTTCGTCCGAGGCAGGATAGCGCTCCGCAGGGTCAAAAATTTCCGGGTCGCCAGGCAGGAATCCGTTGACGTGAAATTGCATCAGATCCGTTTCTCCGCCTCAAGGATCACACCGTACAAGCATTCTCTGCAACCGGCCAACCTCCGCGGCTGCCACCAATCTCCTGGGAAGACGCTTGCTCAAATGGGCAAAAGTGTTGCATGGTCCACAATAAGCATTGCTTATGCCCGCCTCTAAATGTTTCATAGACACCACTACGCCGGATGCAATGTTGGCAACTAGATTGCACTCCGATCCGAGTAGTAGTGTTGTTCGATTTTGTCCCCGTGGGTGTGGCGGTTCCGAGTTACGTGCAGCTGGTTTAGCCCTATTAGTACTCCTAGTTTGCTTAAATGCGGGAGCTTTCACGCACAAAAGGAGACTCCACGATGTGTAAGCGCGCGTTCGGGTTCATGGTCTTGGTGTTTGCGTTGTTCGGTACGCAGTGTTGGGCAACCGACTGCGCCCCTGATCAATCGGAGGGGACGCCGCCGCCTTGCACGCTCACGTTCAGTCCGGGCAACACGACAAACACCTACAATTTCTCCAATACTGGTGACGGCGTTCTCGTCGTTCAATTCGACACGGTGCTGACGACGTTTAGCCTTACTGTGACTGTCGACCATAATATCGACCAGATTGATCTGAACGAATTTCCCGCCGGTACCGTATGCGTCAAATACGAGTTTAATGGCCCTCAGTGCGAACAATACGATTTCTCGAGTCTTCAAGCCGGGCCCAACGGTGTGCCAGTCAAAAATCAGGACTATAAAGGGCTGATTACGCTTACGCTTTCGTACCTTTCCGGTCAGCAGGCTAACACTCCTGCTTTCGGCCACGCTCCCGGCGACACCATCACCTTTACCGAAGACATCCTGACGAACTATTCCGTGGACCCCGCGCCCTCGACAGACCCG
>DATDMO010000472.1:0-2008 GCA_036518755.1 Candidatus Acidiferrales bacterium
GTTCCATCCGGTGCGGCCGAAGCGGCGGTAGCGCATGAAGTAGGCTCCTGAGGTTGAACGGACATTATACTTGGACGGACGCGCGTGCGGAGCGGATGACCCAATTCAAATCAAGCTTTCAGGCGGTTTGCTTCAGGGCGCGCTCAACCAGCGTGAGACAGCGCTCAGCCTGCTCGCGGAGCATTTCTTCTTCGTCAGTGAGTTCTGTCTTGAGGCTGTGAAACTCGTCGGCGATAGCCAGCGCCGCAAGAACGGCAAGTTTCTGCGTGTCCACAATTCCCGTGGCTTCCGCGATAGTATGCATTTTTTCGTCCACATATTTGGCGAGCTTTTGGACGTACTTTTCTTCCAGTTCTCCGCGAATGGAGTAGATCTGGCCGAAGATTTGGACTTTTACAGGTGTGCTCATGGGCCGGAATTGTAGCGCAGAGCGAGGTAGTTTTCAGGTATCAGTTTTAGGTTCTAAGTCTTAAATAGGAAGAAAGAGAATTCGGTAGATCGGCTTGCACGCCTGCACGTAACTCGCCTAAATGACTCTATCAATTCTTCCCCTCAGAACTTATGACTAACAACTGAATACTCATCTTGTCAGGCTGGCGCGGAGCTGGGCACTGTGGCGGTGCTCGAGGATGGAAATAATTTTTCCAACGAAATGATTGATTTGCCCTTCGGTCAGCGTGGATTCGCGGCTTTGGAAGGTTACTCGAACTAGTAGGGAGTATTTTCCGGCTGGAACATTTTTGCCGCGAAAGAGATCGACGGCTTCGATGCTAGTGATTTCCGGGATGTTGAGCGAGCGGATGGATTCGGAGATCGGGGCGAAGGTAATTCCGTCCGCAAGCAACAAAGAGAAATCGCGTTCCACCGCCGGGAAACGCGGAAGCGGCTCGTAGCGGCGAGCAGCCTTCGCCGTTTCCATCGAAGTGTAAAGAGGTTCGAGCTCGATCTCGGCGAGAAAAACGTCCTGGCGCAATTTCAAGCGATCTGCAACACGACGAGCGAACTGGCCGGCCGCGCCAAGCTCTGCCTTGCCTAGCTGGATTTCCCCGCGCTTAGCAGCGTGCAGCCAGTCCGGGCCACCGTCGTGCCATACGAATCCGCGGGCGTCACGACCATTAGCTAGTTGGCCGATTTCATCAAGAGCGCCCTTCAAGTCGGCGAAGGAATATTCGCGGGCCTCGTCGTCTGGATCATCAATAACCTTTTGACGAGCTTCGCCGGTCGCGCCGAGGGTGAGCACGCTTGTCTCGACAGATTTTTCCCCTTGTAAACGGTAATGACGCCCGATTTCGAACAGGCGCGCATTGCGCTGGCCATGGTTGAGGTTCCATTCGAGGGCGGCCGTCATAGTAACGATGCCGGTGGACTTCAGCACGCTCGCTTCTTCGGAGAGCGGGTTCGCAAGACGCGCCGGAGAAACTCCCGCGGGGCGGAAAAGCGCGTCACGCTCCTCGGCAACGTGTGGGATGGCGACGATTTCGCGGTAGCCGAGGCCGATGAGGCGCTCGCGCAAACGGGTTTCCGCTTCGTGATGTGGCAGGCGCGCGGCTCCCTGTCGGGCAGAGGGCAGGCGCGGCGGAAACTTGTCGAGACCATAGATGCGAGCGATTTCCTCGATCAGATCAATTTCGCGCTCGACTTCGGCGCGCCAGGAAGGCTGTGCGCATTCCCATGCGGCGAGCAGCGAGCCTTCGGCGCCGCGATTCTGGTCCACGCGAACGGGAGCGAAACCCAGCGCGCTAAGGCTGGCTTCGATTTGCTTGTCCGGGACGTCCGCGCCCATGATGCGGAGAAGCTCTTTACGAGTGACCTGAATTTTCTTTGGCGCACGCTTGCCGGGGTAAACATCCACGACGCCAGCGAGCAACTCGCCACCCGCAAGCTCAAGGATCAGTTCGGCGCACCGGCGCGAAGCCAGTTCGGCCATTTCCGGATCAGCGCCGCGGCCAAAGCGCGTGGACGCTTCGGTATGCAATTTCAGAAAGCGGGCGGCGCGGCGAATGGCGAT
>DATDMO010000473.1:0-12933 GCA_036518755.1 Candidatus Acidiferrales bacterium
AGCCTTGGGGTATCAAGGTAACGAAGGTTGAGGTCAAGCAAGTCGATATTCCGGAGAACATGCAGCGCGCCATCGCCCGACAGGCGGAAGCGGAGCGGGAGCGCCGGGCGAAAATTATTCATGCCGAAGGCGAATTCGAGGCTTCAACGAAACTAGCAGAAGCCGCGGGGGTTTTGGAAAAGGAGCCCGTTTCGATTCAGTTGAGGTATTTGCAGACGCTGACGGAAATCGGCGTGGAGAAGAACACTACGGTGATCTTTCCGCTGCCGATCGATATGATTTCGCAGTGGATGAAGTCCTTGGCAGGGAGCAAGTAGCGCATGGCTAGCGGGGGAAAACGCGGCGACCGGGTGCTCGAAAGCCGGCACCTCATCGTTCTATTTCTCGGTATCGTGCTGCTTTGCGGCGTTTTCTTCACGCTAGGTTATGTGATCGGCCACAACCAATACGACAGCGCGGTACATGCGGCGGAAGCGCCCGAAGTGAGCGCACCGATCATACATAAGACCTCAAAGACGCCTGCTTCCGATAGCCCCTCTGCCGTCACGCCGGGACCGGCCAACAGCGAATGGGATTTCTATTCGAAGAACGCCAGCAATCATCTGGAGCCGGCCGAGAAGCCCGCGCCTGCTGCCGCCCCAACCGCCACTCCAGTCGCCGCGCCGGCCGACAAGGAAACTTCAGCGCCTCCGGCGGCGACACAAAGTGCTAAGGTTATTCCAGTATCCGCTCGCTTTCAGCCTCCGAGAATGTTGAAAGGTTCTGTGGTGCTTCAAGTGGCGGCCGTAACGCACCAAAGCGACGCGCTGGCAATGGCCGACGCGTTGCAGCGAAAGAAATTTTCCGCTTTCGTTCTAGCGCCATCCGGCGATAACTTCTACCGCGTGCAAGTCGGCCCCTATCGGGATCAGCGAAACGCTGAAGCTGCCAAAAGTGCGCTTGAGCGTGCCGGTTTCAAGTCTATTATCAAGCGCTGAATGACCCCTCTGAAATGAATTGGCCCTGGTACACGCGGGTGTTGCTCGCGCTTGCGAGCGGCCTGGCACTGGCGCTTTCCTTTCCCAACTTTAATTTGTCGTTGCTGGCGTGGATCTCGATTGGGTTGCTGGTCCTCGCCTCCTTTCGGGCGAAGCCCGCCATTGCACCGCTATACGGCTTTCTCCACGCCCTGGTTTTTTATCCTGTGTGCCTTACTTGGATCGATGTAGTGGTTCGCCAGTATGGCGATGTGCCTTCGCTGATTGCGGCAGGACTTCTTGGACTGATAGCTATTGCCGGCGGAATCGTTCTGTCGCTATTTTCGCTGGGCGTTGCGCTGGCATCGCGCAAGAACGCGACCCTGTCCTGCGTCCTTGCGCCTTGCTTGTGGGTAACGCTCGAATTCGCGCGTGCGCATCTGCCGATCATCGGATTTCCGTGGAACCTGGCGGGCTACGCCGCAAGCGGCAGCTTGGGACTGCTTCAACTCGCCAGCGTAACCGGAGTCTACGGCCTGAGTTTTTTGGTGGCTGGCTATGGCGCGCTACTTGCGTACGCAATCGTTTCGGGTCGGCAGCGTGCGTGGAAGACTCTGATTTCGGTGACCGCCGCGGTGATCTTCATTGCCGTTGGTGGGAGCCGCCTTGTCCCCTCGGCGAAGCCGCGCTACGTCGCTCACTTGGTCCAGACGAATTTTCCGCAGTCGTACGAATATCCACCGGATTGGATGCAGACCCATACGCGCGACCTGGACGAGTTGGAACAGATCAGCGTGGATGCAGCTACGAGGGAGTCAGGGCTGATCGTCTGGCCCGAGGTTCCCGCGCCGTTCAGCCTGGAAGATCCTGCGTTTGGCAACCGCGCCGAAGAGATTGCACGCGAGTCAGGCAACTATTTTTTGGTTGGCGTGGAAGACTGGAAAAAAGATGCGGCGGGCAAATGGATCGCAACGAATAGCGCCGTGCTGTTGAATCCGTCAGGCGAGCGCATATTTACCTATGACAAGATTCATCTGGTGCCATTCGGCGAATACGTTCCGCTTCGCAAGTGGCTTACGTTCGCTGGAAAGTTGACGGCTGACATCGGCGATTTCACGCCGGGTACGGTCTATCGAGTGGGCCGGCTGCCGGGCGGAACATTTGGCGCGTTCATCTGCTACGAGGCGATTTTCCCCAGCGAAGTGCGGCGATTTACGCTGAACGGCGCGGAATTGCTGATTAATATGTCGAATGACGGCTGGTTTGGGCGCTCCTCCGCGCCTGCTCAGCACTTGATGATGGCGCGCGTCCGCGCGGTCGAAAACCGCCGCTGGCTCCTGCGTTGCACGAACAATGGATTCACGGTCGCTGTCGATCCCTACGGCCGGATCGTTTCCAGGCTTCCAACGGATATTCGCGGCGAACTTGACGCTCCTTACGATTTTCGCACCGGCCTCACGCCCTACGCCCGATTCGGCGACTGGTTCGCGTGGCTCTGTTTAATTGCTTCAACAGGGCTGCTGGGAGTGTCGCTTGTTCGGCGGACGGAGGGCGGCGGTGACTAAGTGTTGCCCCGCTGCCGCTCATCCAGGGTGGCGATGCGGCGAGAAAACCAGTTTCGATTTTCTATTTTTCGCTTTCCTGTGTAGGATTTGAACATGGCTGAGCATATCGAAGACCTCGAACAACGCTACGCTGAGCTCCAGAAACGCATCGGGCTCGTGCGGAGCTATCTTTGACGCCGAATCCGCTCGCAAGCAAATTGCTGAACTCGAAGTGAGAATCAACGCTCCCGATTTCTGGCAGGACCAGGAAAAGGCGCAGGCGCTCTTGCAGCAGCGCAAGCAGCTTGAAGACCGCGCCAACGGCGAGAGCGCGCTCGAGAGCAAGGCCAGCGACCTCGACACCTATTTTCACCTGGCGCATGAAGAATCGAATAGCGAGCAGCGCGAGGCGCTTCTCGAGGATATCGCCAAGGAATTGGCGGCGGTGGATGCGTACGTCTCTGATCTCGAGACGAAGACGCTGCTCGCCGGTGAAAGCGATCCGCTCAATGCCCTCGTAACCATCAAACCTGGCGCCGGCGGAACGGAATCGCAGGATTGGGCCGAAATGCTCCTGCGGATGTATCTCCGCTGGGCGGAGTCAAAAGGCATGAAGGCCACGGTGATCGATTCCTCTCCCGGCGAAGAAGCGGGCATCAAGTCGGCTACTGTGGAGATCAATGGCGAAAATGCGTATGGGATGCTCGCGGGCGAAAGCGGCGTTCACAGGCTGGTGCGCATTTCACCATTCGATCAACAGGCGCGCCGGCATACGTCATTCGCATCTGTCTTCGTAATTCCGGAAATCGATGACCGCATCGAGATCGTGGTCAAGCCCGAAGACCTGCGGATCGACACGTTTCGCGCGGGCGGCCACGGCGGGCAAAATGTAAACAAAGTGGAATCCGCCGTTCGCTTCACGCACTTGCCGACGGGCATCGTCGTCCAATGCCAGAACGAGCGCAGCCAGCACAAAAACCGCGAGCTGGCCATGAAAGTTCTGCGTTCCCGCCTGTACGAGCTGGAACTCGAGAAGCGCCGCGGAGACATGCGCAAACTCGACGCCGCGAAATCTGACATCAGCTTCGGTAGCCAGATCCGTTCCTACGTGATGCAGCCGTACCAAATGATCAAGGACCACCGCACGAAACTCGAGCGCGGCGACATCCAAAAGGTTCTGGATGGCGATATCGACCCGTTCATCCGCGCGTATCTCCTTTACCGGCGCGATGTTGAACAAGTAGCGCCAAAATAGCTGGCGTTTTCACGCCGCGCTTTTCGGTCGGCTAATATGCCGTTTAGCGGTCATTTAAGCCCTTTGGACGCAGAAAGTTGACAGCCCAATTTAGCGCGTGCTAGCGTTCCCAATTTCGGTTAACCTGTAACGGCAATTTAGCGCACCGATTGCAATCATTCCGCTGGAGGGCACTGCTTTGGCACACGACGAGAAATTCCTGTTTACGTCCGAGTCCGTTTCCGAAGGGCATCCTGACAAGATCGCTGACCAGATTTCGGATGCGGTGCTCGACACCGTTCTTGAGCACGATCCGATGGGGCGCGTCGGCTGCGAAACGATGATAACCACCGGCTTGGTCGTAATTGCCGGCGAGATCACCATCAAGAAAGAGCATCGCGGGGTGCTCGAATACGAGCGCATCGCCCGCGAAGTGATCGCCAATATCGGCTACAACCGCGCCAAGTATGGCTTCGATGCCGAGACCTGCGGCATCCTCTCTGCGGTCAAGCCACAGTCCCCGGACATCGCCATGGGCGTTGACACCGGCGGCGCCGGTGACCAGGGGATGATGTTCGGCTACGCCTGCGACGAAACGCCGGAGCTGATGCCCATGCCCATCCAGCTCGCGCACCAGTTGATGCAAAAGCACGCGCAGGTTCGCAAGAAGAACGAAGTCGATTTCTTCCGTCCCGACGCCAAATCGCAAGTCTCCATTCAGTACGTCAACGGCCGCCCGGTTAGAGTCGATACTGTGGTCATCTCGACGCAGCACAGCGACAAGGTTTCCAATAGCGACCTGCGCGAAGCCGTGATCGAGAAAGTGATCAAGCCGGTGCTCCCCGCCGAAATGTTCGATAAGAGCACGAAAATCCACGTCAATCCGACCGGCCGCTTCGTTACCGGCGGTCCCATGGGCGACGCGGGTCTCACGGGTCGCAAGATCATCGTGGATACCTACGGTGGCTACGGCCGCCACGGCGGCGGCGCATTCTCAGGGAAAGATCCTTCGAAGGTTGACCGCTCCGCTTGCTACATGGCTCGCTACGTGGCGAAGAATTTGGTGGCCGCGGGGTTGGCCCGCAAAATTGAAGTTCAACTTGCCTATGCCATCGGCGTAGCGGAGCCGGTATCGGTGATGGCAGATACGTTTGGCACCGGAACGATTCCGGACTCGCAGATCACCGAGCTGATTCGCGCTTTCTTCAAGCTCACGCCCAAGGCGATCATCGAGACGCTCGATCTCCGCAGGCCGATTTACCGCCCGACCGCCGCCTACGGCCACTTCGGCCGCACGGGGCCGGGTTTCACGTGGGAGCGCACGGATAAAGCAGACGCCATCCGCAAAGAGGCGGCGTCGCAAACTCCCGTGGCTGCGGCGCGCAGTTAAGCGCTGCATCGGCGTGGCGCGTCTTGGGCGGCGCTCTTTATCGTCAGCTTGTTCGCACCCTTATGCTTTCTAGCCAGCACTTAAATCAAAGGAGTATCTAGTGGAGACAGCGACAAAGGTAAACGGCCACGTAAAGGACCTCTCCCTTGCCGAAGCCGGGAAGCGCAGGATCGAATGGGCCAATCAGCACATGCCCGTTCTGCAGTTGATTCGCAAGCGATTCATCAAGGAACAGCCGCTGAAGGGCATTCGCATGGCGGCGTGCCTGCACGTCACGACAGAGACCGCTAACCTCGCCATTACTCTGCGTGACGGCGGCGCTGACCTCGTAGTCTGCGGCTCGAATCCTCTCTCCACGCAGGACGAAACGGCTGCCGCGCTCGTCAAGGAATACGGAATTCCCACTTTTGCGATCAAGGGGGAGGATCACGCCACATATTACTCCCACATCAGCTCCGCTCTCGACCACAAGCCGCAGATCACCATGGACGACGGTGCCGACCTGGTAACTCAGCTCCTCACCAAACGCACCGACCAGATCAAGGACGTCATCGGCGGCACGGAAGAAACCACCACCGGAGTGATTCGTCTACGCGCGATGTCCAAGGACGGCACCCTCAAGTTTCCTGTGATCGCCGTCAATGACGCGCTCACCAAGCATTTCTTTGATAATCGCTATGGCACCGGCCAATCCACGCTCGACGGTATCATCCGCGCCACCAACCTGCTGCTCGCCGGAATGAAACTCGTTGTTGCCGGCTATGGCTGGTGCGGGCGCGGCGTCGCCATGCGCGGCAAGGGCCTCGGCGCCGATGTAATCGTCACCGAAATTGATCCGACGAAGGCCATTGAAGCCGTAATGGACGGTTTCCGCGTGATGCCCATGAACGAAGCGGCCAAGATCGGCGATGTGTTCGTCACCGTCACCGGCAATAAGTCCGTTCTGGCGCATGAACACTTCGAGAAAATGAAGGATGGAGCGGTCGTCTGCAATTCCGGCCACTTCAACGTCGAAATCGATATTCCAGCGCTCGAAAGGCTCTCCAGTGCCAGAAAGGAAGCCCGCCCCTTCGTCGAGGAATTCCTGATGAAAGACGGTCGCCGCCTCTATCTTCTCGGCGATGGCCGCCTGATCAATCTCGCCGCCGCCGAAGGTCACCCTGCTTCGGTCATGGACATGAGCTTCGCGAATCAGGCTCTGGCGGCCGAGTACATGGTCAAGAATGCCAAGGATCTCAAGCCGCAGGTCTATTCGGTCCCCGAGCATCTCGATAAGCAAATCGCCAAGCTGAAGCTCGATTCCATGAACGTGCTCATCGACAAGCTGACACCAGAACAAGAGCACTACTTGGCGTCGTGGGACGAGGGCACTTAGAACGACAAGCCGAACATCTTACTGGAGCGTCCTGGGGCGTGGTGTTGCCGCGCCCCTATGCGTTTTGTCCAAATTTGGCCGCTGGAGCCGTTTCACCGTGGACGATTTTTCTTTACACCAACAGGTACTTGCGCGAGACCACCCCCCGGTGTAAAGATTTTCTTCGTATCCTCGGACTGCGCCCAAACAACCCACATCTAGGTCAGCAGGAATCCCCGTCTCATCGTCATCCTGAGCGGAGTGCGTGCGTCTTTGCCTTTCCCGCGTCTTTCGCGGGCGCGCAACGCAGCCGAAGGACCTCTCTTCGATTTATCATTCGCGGAATCGCACATCCAAGAAAAGCTCTTCGGCTCCGTGTCTCGCCTCCTCGCTCTCACAACCCGGTCGCGCTTGCCACCACCTCCACCGAAGACGTGAGTTGAATCGTCTTATGCAGCGTCCGGTATAGAGGGCAGCGCATGGCATAGCTTCCGTGCACGCGCTCCACGGTTGCCCTGATCTTCTCAGGAGCAGCCAGGCGCATCGCCACGTGAATGCGACGGATCACGAGTACGCGTTCCTCCGTTTCCACCTCGCCTGTTACGTCACCGGTTAGTCGTCCGTTACTCGCGTCGATTTGGAGCGCTTCCAGCGCTCCTCCGAAGGTTCCCAGCATTCAACCGGCGGTTGCGGCGATCACATAGTCAATTGTTGACGAGTGTGATTCCGTCAGCTTAGCCGGATCCATCTTGTAATGTTCGGCGATGGCGCCGTGCACGCTGAAGATAACGGGCTGCGGCTCTCCGGGCAGGTATGCGATGCGAATCGGTCCCTGCTTTCTTTCGATTCGTGCTTTCGATACATAGACCACATCGCTCATGGCTCCTCCATCTGGAATAGTTACCCGCCTCGCGACAAAAGCGAAGCGTCACCCGCGCTTTCGAAGCATCCGAGTTCGCTCGCGCATTGGCAGGTTACACCGGAACGCGGCAAAGCCGGCGGCACACTTATGCTGGCAAAGGGGGATACAGGCCCTCGTGTCGCTGTGAGATCGATGCCATAATCGAGACAATCTGCGAGGTCACGATGTAAAATCCTCGCCCATGTTGCTGCGTCCCACTTCCGTCGTCTTGGCTTGCAGCCTGGCTTTGGCGGTGAGTCTTAGTCCTCAGGTGGACATCGCGTCACAGGCCGCCGGCCAAGCAACCCCGTCCACAGCAACGCCCGACACATCGCAGATTCACTTCGGGGGCGAAATCCTTCGCGGTCAGATTTATGAGCACGATATCGGGCACGGCCTCTTGTTTCGGCTGACGCCTGCTACATCGGATGAAGGCGGCGGCTGGGTTATCGAAATTCTGCCGGCCGTCGAGCCCGCCGATGAGACGCTCGAGTTTTCCGAAATTGCCACGCCCCCTTACCACGCTTACAACGATCGCTACCTCGCGGCGGCGTTCGGATATTCAGCGCGGGAAGCAGTTCAAGTCACGTTGCGAAAATTTTATTTCGTCCAATCTGTGGGAGACCAGCACCGCGCGGCGGATGTGGTGAATGTGACGTTTTACCCCGGCACCGCCTCCGAGGCGGAGAAAGTCCGCGCTGCGAGTGAAGCAGTCAGCGTCAATCTCGGTCGGGGAGAGCTGCGCATCATCCATTCCAAAATCACGCCGGGCAAAGCTGGCGTCCCGGACACCATTGCATATGTAAGATTTGAAGTTGTCCTGGATTTTTCGCCCGGCTTTACCATGCGGCAAGTTCTCGCGCCGCGGCCCGAGGCCGCGCACCGCTAGTTGTGGCTATCGGTTCGCAGCGCGGTGTTGATACACTTCTTAGCTTCAGCCTTATTCTCATCGTGCAAAAGAGAGTCCACGAGGATCGATCGACATGCGCGTTTGTGTGACCGGAGGCACTGGCTTCATCGGTGGCGCGTTGGTCGATCGCTTGCTGCGCGATGGCGCCTTCGTCCGCGTCCTCGCCAGGCCGTCTCCGCGCGCCGACGCACTGGCAAAGCGCGGCGCCGAAATCATTCAAGGCGATCTCTCGAGCGCGCAGGCGCTCGATGGAGCGGTACGCGGAGCCGAAGTTGTTTTTCACGCCGCCGCAATGGTCGAAGGCTACGGCAGCCGTGAAGACTTCACAGAGGCAAATCTCGGAGGCACGCAACAGGTTTTTGAAGCTTGCATCCGCCAAGGCGTGCCTCACGTAGTGCATTTGAGCTCGATCGCCGTGTACGGTTTGGCGAAAGAAGGAGAACGCATCGATGAATTCACCCCCGTGGATGGATCACCCGAGAAGCGCGATTTCTACGCGCAATCGAAAATCAAGGCGGACGAGTATGCGACGGCCATTGGCCTGAAGACGCGACTGGCCGTCACGATTCTCCGCCCGGGCGTTGTGTACGGACCCGGGCGGCGCTTGCCGGTTGCGTTGCTCGGCTTTCAGACAGGGAGGACGAACGTGGTGTTTGGAAAGCGCCGGCTCCGCTTCCCAGTTACCTATGTCGATAATTTAGTCGACGCGATTATGCTCGCCGCGAAGGCGGTCGGCGGACTACGAAGATACATCGTAATTGACGATGACAATCTCACCCTCGGTCAATATCACGCGATCCGAGCCCAAATTGACGGAACCCGATCGGTGTTCTTGCCGGGCTGGCCGGTTGTTGCGGGACCGGCGGTGTTAAACGGGCTAACAAGGATCGTTCCGGTAGGTCGGGAAACAGCGCTGATTTGGCAGCGTCAGGCCCAACGTGCGCTCCAAAACCGCTGGTACGACACGTCTCTTATCCGCAAGGAACTCGGCTGGGCGCCTCGTGTATCGCTGCGGGAAGCCATCGAAAAGACCGCCAAATTCTCGAAATAATACCGGTGACAAGCCCCATCCGCTCTAGCTCCAAGATATTTCGTGCTAAACTTTCAGCAGCAAGCCGCGAATTTTCTTGCTCAGTAGAAAACTATCGCAACGCACAGCGGGAGGCGCTGACGCTTTTTGTGATCGTTCAATACATCGTCCTGGGCATTGCCGCGATTCCCTTCATCTACTACCTTTTGGCTCTCTACAGTACAGCTCGATTCTTTTCCGTCACGAAACAGACCGCGCCCAACACCGATTTTCTTCCCCCCATAAGCTGCCTGAAACCGATCAAAGGGCTTGATGAGGACGCGTATGAGAATTACGCGAGTTTTTGCCGCCAGGATTATCCCGAATACGAAATTGTTTTCTGTGTGGATCGCGACGATCCCGCCCTCCCGTTGCTTGAAAAATTGGTCCGCGAATTCCCCGAGCGCAAAATCCGCCTGCTTTTCGGCTCCGGCCGCGACGCAATCAACGATAAGTGCGGCCGCCTCTACCGCCTGACCAACGAAGCTGCGCACGACATATTCGTCATCACCGATGGCGACGTGCGCGTGCGTCCAGATTATTTGAGAACTGTAGTCTCGCCCTTCCGCGATCCAAAGGTCGGAGCGGCCACATGTTTATACGTGTCCACCGAAGAAACGAATTTCGTGCAGGAACTGCAATCCATCGGCATGATTTCGGACTTTTTCGCTCCCGTTTTGATTGCCTGGCAACTGCACGATTTGAACGTGACGTTCGGCCAATCGATTATTACCACGCGCAAGGCAGTCGAGGCCTACGGCGGCTATCAGGTGCTCGAAAACCGCCCAGCGGACGACGTCTACGCCGGTCGCCTCGTAGCAGAGCAGGGATTTGAAGTAAGACTATTGCCATACATCGTCCAGTCGGTCGCCGATTTCAAATCCATGAGCGACCTGCTCCACAAACGCACGCGCTGGATGACGATTCAGCGTCTCATGCGGCCTTGGGGGCACCTGGGGCTAATCTTCACCTTTGGATTGCCCTGGGCCTTGCTCGCTGTCGCCTTACATCCGAGTGTCCCGATTGCAATTGCATATCTAGGCGGTTACGCGGTTTGCAGAGTGATGATCACCTCGGCGATCGCTCGCGGCATGAAACAGCGCGGCATCTGGAAAAAAATGCCCCTGATTCCTCTCTGGGACGCGATGGCCTTCGGAATGTGGCTCGCCAGCTTCGGGCGCAGAACCATCCGCTGGCGCGGCGTGGATTATTTCCTCCGCGATGGAAAGCTCGTCTCCGCCAAGCAGGCGGCGGCTTCGGCGCAATCATGAGGGCGAAAGTCGCGGTTGCGGGCGCGGGAATCTACGGAACGAATATCGCCATCCGGCTTGCGGAACACGGACACGACGTGCGCCTTTTCGATCCGCTGGGGATCCTCCGCGCCGCGTCGGCGATCAACCAGTTTCGCATTCACTCGGGCTACCATTATCCTCGCAGCCCGGAAACCATTGCGGAAACACTGGAAGCCCGGGCGGAGTTCACCACCGCATTCGAGCCGGCAATCGTGCGAAATAGCCGGCACTATTATGCGATTCCGCGTGAAGGCTCGCAGACGCCGCCGGATCTATTCGAAAGAGTGATGGCGCAAAATAACCTCGTGTGCAATCCCCGCCGTCCTGAATGGATGAATTTCGATTTCATCGACAAGTGCTACGAAGTTGACGAGCAGATTTACGACCCGGACGTATTGCGCGATCTGATCGAGCGTCGCATCAAGGAGCTTGCCATCGCTTTCGAGCGGCGCGCCTTCACCGCGGAGATGCGACCGGATTACGATTTTGTAGTGTGGGCCACTTATGGCTTGGGTCCCAGCCGCGGCCTTTTCAAAATCGCAAAATATCAGGTAGCGGAAAAGATTCTAATCGAGCTGCCGGCGCACCTGCGCGGAATTTCGCTGGTAGTTGTAGATGGACCCTTTACCGCGTTCGATCCTTATGGGAGTTCCAGTCGCTCGCTCTTCGGTTCGGCGAAGAATACAAATCACTGGACGACGACGGACCCTAAACAGGCTATTCCCGAGCCTTATGCAAGCCTCCTCAACGGCCCGAACTTTGCGCCTATCAACTTCAGCCGCTTTGATGCAATGAGAAATGATTCCGCTCTTGCTGTTCCGGCGTCAAAAGACGCCGTGTATCTGGGATCGCGCTTTACGATCCGTGTGGTTGAAAATAATCCGGCGCAGGACCGCCGGACGCTCTACGTGCAGGAGCCGGCGCCAGGCGAACTGCACATTTTTTCTGGAAAGGTCGTGGGCGCGGTGAAAGCCGCACGCATCATTTGCGAGAGAATCAACAAGGGCCAGCCGATTGCAGCCGCGGACCTGGCGCGAGGCCCTTCGTAGCCGCCGTCTAGCGCCGCGATTCTGAGATCGAAGGAGCGGGCGAGCCTAGTTGGCGGTGGCGATCGTTGCGCGCATTGCGCCAGTTCACCTGCGGCAGAAACAGAGAAGCATCAATCCGGTCGCGATACTCGATCGCAATATTCAGCAGCGAATCGAGCAAGGAATCGGAAAGGTGATGGGGCTGCAACCCAAGATCGATCAGTTTTGAATGTTTCGCGTTGTAGTAATGAGCTTCCGCTTCCACGCGAGGATCGGGAATATGGTCGATTTCAACCTTTAGTCCCATCTTCTTTCCCGCCGCTTGCACCAAGCGGGCTAAATCCAACACCGAAAACTGTTCGGTAAACTGGTTAAATACGCGGAACTCGCCGGCCGCAGCCGGGTGCGTGCACGCAATCTCGACGCAGCGCACGGTATCCCGAATGTCCAGAAAGCCCCTCGTCTGCCCGCCCTTGCCGTAGACCGTCAGCGGATGCCCGACTGCCGCTTCCACGCAAAAGCGGTTCAGCACGGTTCCGAACACTTCGTCGTAATCGAAACGATTGATCAGAGCCTCATCCAAAGCAGTTTCATCGGTCACTGTTCCGTACACCACGCCCTGGTTCAAATCCGTGGCACGCAGCTTCCACACCTTGCAGCAGAACATAATGTTGTGGCTGTCGTGGACCTTGGACAGGTGATAGAAAGAGCCGGGCTGCTTTGGGTAAGGAAGAATGTCCTTCCGGCCGTTGTGCTCGATCTCGATGTAGCCTTCTTCGATATCGATATTTGGCGTGCCGTACTCGCCCATCGTGCCGAGTTTGACGAGATGGCAATCGGGCGCGAATTCGCGCAGCGCGAATAGCAGGTTCAGGGTCCCGATCACGTTGTTCACCTGCGTCGAAGCCGCGTGCCTGCGGTCAATCATCGAATAAGGCGCCGAGCGCTGTTCGGCAAAATGAACCACTGCGTCCGGCTCGAATTCCCTGACTGCTTCAGCCAGAAATTCATAGTCGGTCACGTCGCCAATGCGAAGGTCGATCGTTTTGCCGGTGTGTTCATGCCAGGCGCGCAGGCGGTCCGGCAGCGCACGGATGGGAGTCAGTGTTTGCACCCCGAGTTCGAAATCCCACTGGCGGCGGATAAAGCTGTCGACGATCGCCACCGAGTGGCCCTTCTGCGACAGATACAAAGCAGTCGCCCAGCCGCAATAGCCGTCGCCCCCCAGCACAGCAATCTTCATCGATCCTCCTCT